>NZ_MKMC01000033.1:0-16011 GCF_001856095.1 Methylomonas sp. LWB | reverse complement strand
CGGCAGTTGGTCCGTGACCCAAGTCGCCGAGCTGGACGAAGACGGTGTGGTTCATCACCGCCAGCAACTCAACGGGGCCGTCGTTCAGGCGGCGGCGTTGGGTGGTAACGATATACTCTACGGCGGCAACGGCAACGATCTGTTGGACGGCGGCCAGGGCAACGACGTGCTGGACGGCGGGGCCGGCCGCGACATCCTGCAAGGCGGCCTAGGTAACGACGTGCTGTACGCCGACGAACAAAACGCCGAAGCGGGGTTGGGCTCGGTCCCGGCCGATCGTCTGGGCGACTTTCTCAGCGGCGGTAGCGGTGACGACATGCTGATCGGCGGCGGCCGTTCCGACGCGTTGATGGGCGGCGAAGGTAGCGACTGGCTGGCAGGCGGCGCCGGCAACGACATCATTTTTGCGGATGCCGACTACACCACCCAAGCCAGCGACTGGACCTTCGCCAAAACCGACCAGACCTACCCCTTCGCCGACTCGACCCGGCCCAACCTGAACGGCGTCGGCCTCAGCCCGGTGACCGGCGCACTCGATACCGGCCAAGGCGGCGACGATATCGTCTATGGCGGCGACGGCGGCGATTGGGTCATGGGCGGGCGTGGCGATGACGTCATTTACGGCGAAAACGGCATGGATGCCCTCGACGGCGGCGCCGGCAACGACACGGTTTACGGCGGTGCCGACGATGACGCGCTGGAAGGCGATTTAAACGCCGACATCGCGCAACACGGCAATGACTACCTGGACTTAGGCGCGGGCCAAACCCAGCAATTCGCGCGGGGCGGCGGCGGTAGCGACACCATCATCGGCGGCGATACCGCGGACCATATCGAGGGCGACGTGATGATTGTCGGCCTTGCCGCCGATTACCACGGTGACGACACGATCGATGCAAAAGGCGGGAATGACAACGTTTGGGGCGAAGGCGGCGCCGATACGATTTACGGCGGCGAGGGTAACGATTACCTCGAAGGCGACGCCACCGGCATAGCCGCACCGTATCAAGGCGATGACGAGCTGTATGGCGAAGCTGGCGCCGATCAGCTGATCGGCGATGGCGGTAACGACACGCTGGATGGCGGCTTGGACAACGACACCCTGGCGGGCGGCGACGGTCATGATCGGTTAATGGGCGGCGAAGGCGACGATGTGCTGCAGGGCGATGATGGCAATGACACCTTGGATGGCGGTGCCGGCATTGACCGTTTGGAAGGCGGCTTGGGCGACGACACGTACCTGAACCTCGGCGGCGACGATGTCATTCACGACAACGAGGGACGCAATACCTTGCAATTCGCCACGGCCAGCGGCATGGCCGCGGGGGGATTGTCCATCTCGCATTTTGGCGACCAAAATCAATTCATTCGTTTGGGCATCGGCTTAAATAACGGCGATACCGTTCATATCGAAAGCGCGTTTTTCGGCGCGGAAGCGAATCTGGATTTCGCGGACGGCACCCGATTGGATTTGGAAACCCTGGTCGGTACGACGCTGACGACCACTTTGGGTCTGAAATTGGGCGACGACGGCGGTGTCGTCTACGGCGGCGCCGGCAACGATCGCTTATACGGCGGCACCGGCAATGACGGGCTACGCGGTGCAAACGGCGACGATGTACTGTTCGGCGACGCCGGCGACGATACACTCACCGGCGGCGCCGGCAGCGACCAGCTCACCGGAGGCCTGGGCAGCGACACCTACCGGTTTAATCTTGGCGACGGCCAGGATATTTTGCTATCGACGATCGACACTGCCGCCGGAAAGATCGATAACTTGCAATTTGGGGATGGCGTATCGGTCGGCGACATACGAATGAGTACCTTAGGTACTTCTTTGATCATCGCTATCGACGGAACCACCGACAGCCTCTCGGTGGTGGATTTTTTAGCGCAAGACGATGCATTGAATACGGCCAACCCTTTGCAGCGCATTCAATTCGCCGACGGCACCGTGTGGGAATTGGCCGATATTCTGACGCGCTTGTTCAGTGGCACCGATCGCTCGGAAACGATTGGCGGTACGCTGAATGACGATACGATCCACGGCCAAGGTGGGAACGACACTTTGGCCGGCAAAGCCGGGAACGATACTCTGGACGGCGGTTCCGGCGCCGATAGTTTATCGGGTAACGAGGGCAACGATCTGCTCGGCGGCGGCGATGGCGACGACCGCTTGGTCGGCGATGCGGGCAACGACACGTTGGCTGGTGGCGTCGGCAACGATACGCTCAACGGCGGACTGGGCAGCGACGTTTACCGTTTCGGACGAGGCGGCGGTCAGGACGTGATCGAATCACTGTACGACAGTGATATCGGCAAGCTCGATAGCCTGCTCTTCGAGGCGGATGTTTCCCCCTCGGATTTGGTATTCACTGCTTCAGGGACTTCGTTAATCATCAAAATAGCCGGAACCGACGATCAAGTGACGGTACGCGATTTCTTTTTCCAGAACAATCCGGGCAACCCGTACAATCCATTACAGCAAATTCGATTTGCCGATGGCGACATTTGGCAATTGACGGACATTCTAGCGAAAGTCTATGCCGGCACAGCAGACGACGACTGGTTAATTGGCACGTTAGCCGATGATTCCATCCAAGGTCAGGCGGGTCGCGACACGTTAAACGGGCTGTCGGGAAACGATACCTTGGATGGCGGAGCCGACGCGGATCTTTTGTCCGGCGGCGACGGCGACGATGCGATCCTCGGCGCTAACGGTGATGACAATCTTGAGGGCGATGCCGGAAACGATGTTTTCGACGGCGGCACAGGGAATGACACGCTTGACGGTGGGTTGGGTAGCGACATCTACTGGTTCGGTCAGGGCGATGGGCAAGACCTGATCGTTTCGGTCGTCGACGGTACCGTCGGCAAGGTCGACACTTTGCGCTTCGCAGCCGGAATAGCGCCGGATGACTTGGTTTTAACGATGACCGCCACCGACTTGGTGATCCGTATCGCGGGTACCACTGACCAGCTGACTGTCCAAGATTTCTTCTACCAAAATACTCCCGGCAATAACCGAAATCCATTGCAACAAATTGTGTTCGCGGAGGGGACTGTTTGGGACTTGGCCGCGATAAAAGCGAAGGTTTATGCCGGAACCGACGCCGATGACGCACTGAGCGGCACGCCGGACGGCGAAGCGATTCAAGGCCAAACGGGAAACGACACGTTGAGCGGCCTCGCGGGCGACGACACGCTGGATGGCGGCGGCGGCAACGATAGCCTGACCGGCGGCGACGGTAACGACATCCTATTGGGCGGTAGCGGCGATGACACGCTGATTGGGGATGTCGGCGACGATCGCTTGGACGGCGGGAGCGGAAACGATGCGATCTACGGCGGCGCGGGTAGCGATACCTATTGGTTCGGCAAAGGCGATGGTCAGGATCAACTCTTCTCGACCAACGATACGTCACTTGGCAAGCTCGATACCCTACAGTTTAAATCCGACGTTACCTCCGCCGAAGTGATGCTTGCCTCATCAGGCACCTCGCTGATCGTCACTATCGCTGGAACCAGTGATCAGATTACGGTTCGCGACTTCTTTTATCAGGACAGTTCCGCCAATTCCTATAACCCGCTACAACAAATCCGATTCGCCAATGGCACCGTTTGGGGATTAGCGGACATCGAGACCCGGTTGTTGGCGGGCTCCAACGCAGACGATCTCCTAAACGGTACGATCGGCGCGGATATTATTTCCGGTCAAGCCGGCGACGACATCCTGTACGGTAAGGGCGGTAACGATACGCTACTGGGCGGCGTGGGCGCCGACATCCTCTACGGCGGCGACGGTAACGACCAGATTGACGGCGAGGATGGCAGCGATCAACTCTATGGCGATGCCGGCGACGATCTGATGGACGGCGGTGCAGGTGAGGACTATCTGTCAGGCGGAACGGGTCGGGACAGTCTGCAAGGCGGCAACGGTAACGATAGTCTTGACGGAGGTGCCGGCGAGGACGTATTGGTGGGAGGCTCCGGCGACGACGTTTACTATGTCGATCAACTGTCTGATCTGATCACGGAGTTATCCGACGAAGGCATTGATACCGTTCGCGCCACATCCAACTATGTGTTGTCGGCCAATCTGGAAAATCTGGTGTTGGAAAGCCCGGGGCTCTATTCGGAAGGTACCGGTAACGCACTCGACAACCACCTTACCGGCAATGATCAGGATAACCGGCTCGATGGCGGCGCTGGCGTGGACATTCTTGAAGGTAAGGGTGGCGACGATCGGTACATTCTAGACACGCTTGACGATCAAATCATCGAAACGCTGGATGGTGGTTTCGACGCTGTCGAAATTTCCCAAAGCTACACCTTGAGTAATTATCTCGAAGAGCTTGTTTTGACTGGTTCGGCGAATATCGACGGCACCGGCAACCAGTGGACGAATCAGTTGATTGGCAACGACGGCGACAACCATCTTTGGGGTGAGGCCGGATTTGATTTGCTGTTCGGGGGAGACGGCAACGATGTGCTGGACGGCGGTACCGAGGGCGACTATATGGCGGGGGGCGACGGTAACGACACCTATTACACGGATGACGTTGCGGATGGTGTGGAAGAATCGTTCGACGACGGCGTTGACGTGGAAATTCGTAGCTTTGACACGAACAGATCGTTGGCGAACGACGTCGAAAACCTGACCTTGGCGGGCGCGGCCTCACAGGGTTACGGCAACGATCTAGACAATGTGATTTCCGGAAATAGCGGCGATAACGTCCTGTGGGGAGGACAGGGTCAAGATACCCTGCTTGGCGGACAAGGTGCGGATTCACTCTTCGGTGATCGGGGTAATGACGTATTGTTTGGCGGACAAGGTAACGACTACTTATCTGGTGATATTGGTGACGACGTGTACGTATTCAATCTCGGCGATGGTCAAGATTTCATCGATACGACGGATTCGCAGGACGCAAACGACTTATTGCGGCTTGGCCCGGGTATTGCCGACACCGACGTGCTTGCGTTCCAATACAACAGCCACTTGTTCCTAAGGATCAAAGGCACTAACGACCAAATTGGTTTTAACGACTATTTTGGCGCGGAATTTAGCTTGGACGGTGAAATTGCCGATCATAAAATCGACGCGATCGAATTCGATAACGGTGTCATCTGGGACCAAACCATGATTCAAACGGTGGTCGATCGAGCTACCAACAATCATGCGCCGACGGTCAATAGTTACCTGCCCTCGCTACAGGCCCGCGCCGGTGATGTATTCAATTATGTGGTGGCGGCAAATACTATCGTCGACGCCGACCCTTGGGACTCGATCATTTACAGCATCAAGATGCAAGATGGTTCCGAGGTCCCAACATGGTTGCATTTCGATCCTGGTACTCGGGTGATGTCGGGTACACCCACGGCGACGGATGTCGGGACGTTCTCATTCGTATTGTGGGGTACCGACAACTACGGTTACGCGGCCGGCGAATATGTCACCCTAACAGTACGAGCACCCAACAGAGCCCCTGTATTATCAACCGCATTGGTAGATCAAGTCGCCCCGCAAGGCGCTAGCTTTAGCTACGCAGTGCCGGCATCGTCTTTTACCGATCCTGATAACGACACTTTGAGTTACAGCGCGACACTTGCGGACGGCTCCGCATTGCCGGTTTGGTTAACGTTCAATGCCGCGACACGTACTTTCACCGGCACGCCAACCGCGTTAGGTACGCTGAGCGTAAAGGTGACGGCGAAAGACACGGACAATCTGACCGCGACCGACGTGTTCGATATCGTGGTCAATGTTCAGAACCTTACCGTGAATGGTACGGCCGCAGCGGAAAGCTTGAATGGCGGCGCAGGTAACGACCTACTCAACGGCTTGGGCGGAAACGATACGATTAACGGCGGTGCCGGAAACGACACGCTCAACGGCGGTACCGGTACCGATTCTCTGTTGGGCGGCGCCGGCGACGACACTTACGTGGTCGATAGCGCCAGCGATGTGGTTACCGAGGCCGTTGGCGAAGGCAATGATGGGGTTCAAGCCAGTGCGACCTACTCATTGAGCGCGAATGTCGAAAACCTGACCTTGACCGGTTCTAGCGCCATCAACGGCACCGGCAATTTATTGAATAATTTACTAATTGGCAATAGCGCTGCCAACACGTTAACCGGCGCCGCCGGCAACGATACGCTAGACGGTGGTGTAGGTAATGACTCGTTGGTAGGCGGCGCGGGCGACGACACTTACTTTGTCGATAGCGCATCGGATGTCATCACCGAGAATGCTGGGGAAGGCACCGATGTCGTGAACAGCGCGGTGACGCTAAGCCTAACGACGAACCTTGAGAATTTGGTACTCACCGGCTCTTCGGCAATCAACGGCACCGGTAACACGCTGAACAACGTGATAACAGGCAACTCTGCTGCTAATTCGCTGTCCGGCGGCAGCGGTGTCGACACCTTAATCGGCGGGGCAGGCAACGACACTTATGTGGTCGATAACATCGCCGATATTGTGACCGAGAATAGCAACGAAGGGATTGATCTGGTTCAGTCGTCCGTGACGTATACACTGGCGGCTAATATCGAAAACCTGACCCTCACCGGTTCTACCGCAATCAATGGCACCGGCAACACGATGGACAATACCCTCACCGGCAACAGCGCCGCAAACTCATTGTCGGGGGGTGCTGGTAACGACACACTCAACGGTGGTGCCGGTAACGACGCGCTAATTGGCGGTAGCGGCAACGATACCTATATGGTTGATAGCGTTTCGGATGTCGTTACCGAAGCAGCAGGCGAAGGTATTGATTCGGTCCAGTCCAGTGTTACCTATACGCTGGCAGCTAATGTCGAAAACCTGGCCCTAACCGGGACTAGCGCAATCAATGCCACCGGCAATGCGTTGGATAATGCCCTGATTGGCAACAGCGCCGCCAACAAACTCACTGGTGGGGCCGGGAACGATGTTTTGGACGGCGGGACCGGAAACGACACGATGGTGGGTGGCATGGGAGACGATAGCTATTTCGTCAACGTCAGCACCGACACCATTACCGAAAATGCCAACGAAGGTATCGATACGGTAAACTCAGGCGTCGCATTGACGCTTGGCTCAAATCTTGAAAACCTAATCCTGACCGGTACTTCCGTCATCAACGGCACCGGCAATACCTTGGACAATCGGCTTACCGGTAACAGTGCCGCCAACAGCCTCTCCGGCTTGGCCGGCAACGATACTCTGGACGGACAGGGTGGCGCGGATACGTTGACCGGCGGCACTGGCAACGACACCTACGTTCTGGGCCGGGGCTACGGTGCCGACACCGTGGTCGAGAACGATGCGACGGTGGGTAATACCGACGTGGCCCAGTTCCTGACCGGCGTGAGCGCCGACCAGTTGTGGTTCGTCCATGCGGGGAACAACCTGGAAGTCAGCATCATCGGAACGTCGGATAAGCTGGTCGTGCAAAACTGGTATAGCGGCAGCGCCAACCACGTCGAGCAGTTCAAGACCACGGACGGCAATTTGACCTTGCTGGATAGTCAGGTCGAGAGTCTGGTGTCGGCAATGGCGGCCTTTGCACCGCCGTCGTCGGGCCAAACCACGTTACCGACTAATTACCAAACCGCGCTGGCGCCGGTGATTGCGGCCAACTGGCAATAAGCGGCGTCAGCGTGTCCCATCCCCGAGGTCAAGCATCTCGGGGATGGGGCGTTGGGGCGCCAACTTTGGTTGAATGAGTTCCCAAGAATCCCTTGGTTCCGCGCTCGAGAATGACGCTCGGTGCTGTTGAGCGCCGCCTCGTTTGTGGAAACGAAAAGGAATGGAAGCGGCCGCTGTTTTGACGGGCTTGTTAATCCCGCCGCCGTAACCGATCCAGCCATCCAAGCTGCGCCGGCAAACACACCGTGTTGAGATCGTAGCGCTCGATCACCGTTTGCCGGGCGTTGTGCCGCATGGCGGCAAACCCCTCCGGCCCCGCCTTTAAACCTTCGATGACTCGTTCGGCAATCTCGCTGGGCGAGAAGAAATCCACCAACCAACCGTTATCGCCGTCGCAAATCACTTCTTGCACCGGCGCGGTATTCGAAGCCACCACCAGACAGCCGGCGGCCATCGCTTCCAGCACCGACCAGGACAACACGAAGGGATAGGTCAGGTAGACGTGGACCCTCGATAGTTGCAGTATCTTCAGAAAGGTCGGATACGCCACCTTGCCCAAAAAATGCACCCGCCGCCCATCCACGGAATCGCCAAGTTCCGCCTGTAACTGTTGACGATAGGTCTGCCCCGGCGGCAGGCGCTTGCCGTAACTGACCTCATCGCCGCCGACGATCACGATCCGTGCCTGGGGCCGGGCCGCCAGGATGGCCGGCAGACTGCGCATGAAGCTGGGAAAACCGCGATAGGGCTCCAGATTGCGGGCCACGTAAGTGACGACTTCGTCGGTCCGACTCAGCGTCAGCCCGGTTTGCGCCAGGGATAAGGCCGCATCCGGGTTCGGGCACACGCTGCTCGTGTCGATGCCGTCGTGGATGACGTGCAATTTGTCGTGGTAGCCGGTCGGATAGCGCGATTTCTGCCAGTGCGTCGGACAGAGTCCGGCATCGACCGTATCCAAGGCCAAATAATTACCCAGATTCTTGGTCCGCAAGCGCGGTCCGTCGTCGAAGGCGGTCGGCTCGTTCGGATCGAAACCAACATCGGCGCCGCTCAGCCGGTAAAAAAACTCGAAGTAGCCCAGCAGCGGCGACCGCGGGAATACCTCCTTCAAATACCAGATCTCGCCCCAGCCGTTATGACCCAGCATCAAATCCGGTACGAAACCGGCCCGTTTTAAGTCCAGGGCGATGCGGGCAACACTTTGAGCGTTGATCACCGCCGTTTCGGTTTCCCGCAAATATTGGTGAACGCTGTGCGATCGTGCCCGGTGCGGTCGGTAGACCATTTTCCGCACGCCCGGCAGTTCGCCTTCCGAACGTTGGGTGATAAACACGACTTGATGGCGGGGATCGGCGGCCAGATGGGCGGCCAAGTGGCGATACTGGCCGGGGAAATTTTGATGGACGAATAGGCATTTCATCGGAGCTTAGCGCTTGATGTTGGGTTGTTTGCGGTGTGTGTCGTCGTTTGGCGGATCGGCGAATACCGTTCTATGGCGTTCATCACTATTTGGCGCTGATAGCCGGCCGACCGTTTCCGTATCGCCCTTCAGACTGCTCGATCAGGTCCCGTCCCAACAAACCGCTGCTGGTGAACAAGCGCAAGCGGGCCGCTCGCCAGTCGGCGAGGGTGCGCAGGCGTTCCTGGCGGGCGTCGGCCAACGCGGTCTGGGTATTCAGCAGTTCCAGAATGTCGGCGGCGCCTTTGTCGTAACGCCGCCGGGAGCTGTCGACCGCGGCTTGCGCGCTGTCCAGCCAAGTCGCCGAATAGCTGAGGTTGCGCAGCGCGGCTTCGGCCTCGGCGTGGGCCTTGACCACATCCAGCAGGGTCTGCCGCTCGGTGTCGGCCAGTTCGGCCGCGCGCTGCTCGGCTTGGGCCTGAGCGCCGCGGATTTTGTAGGTGCGGACAAAGCCTTCGAACAGTGGGATGGTCAGATTGATACCGATAGTTTCCACTCTCGTTTGGTTTTGCGACAGGGCTTGATTGGGGTAGCCGTTTTGATAGGCGTTCAGGCTAAAGTCCAGCGTCGGCAAACCTTCGGCGCGGGCCTGCACGATACGTTCCTTGGCGGCTTCCCACTGGGCTTGGGCCGCGACGATGGCCGGATGGCGGCGCTGGGCTTCGGCCAGCCAGGTTTGCAAATCGCGGCCGTCTTGGGCCAGCGTCTCGCCGGCCACCGCCGTGTCGACGTTGTCCGGCAAATTCAGTAGCGTTTCCGGCGCGATACCCATCGCCTGGCGCAGTACCGCCAAGGCCTTGCGGTAGTCGCCGTCGGCCCGGCTGCGTCCCAATGCCGCCTTGGCCAGGGCGGTTTCGGCTTGCAGGGTATCGCTACGGCCGCTGACGCCGCCGGCCTCGCGGCGGCGGGCGCTCGTCAGGGTCTGGCCGGCCAGGGCCTCGCTATCGGTCTTGGCCTGCCGTTGGGCGTTGGCGGTTTGGGCGTCGAAATAGGCTTGAATCACGCCGTCCAGGATGCGTTGAAACACCGCGTCTTGATTGGCTAGCGCTTGGGTCAATAGCCAGTTGGCGGCGGCCAGATTGGCCGCGCGGCCACCGAAGTCGAACAAGCGCCAACTCAGATTGCCGTATAAGGTAAAGCCGTCGGTCTCGCTCGAGGGGATGGATGAATCCGGATATTGGTAATAACTGTTCAGATGGTTGACGGCCGCGTTCACGGTCGGCCAATATCCGGCCTTGGCCACGCCGAGATTGGCGGCCTGGATTTTGAGTTCGGCCCAGGCGGCTTGGGCTTGGGGATGATTGCATAGCGCCAGATCGACCGCGTCGTCCAGCAGCAACGGCGTTGCGAAGTCTTTTTCAACCGGACAGACGATGCTTTGCCGGTCGCCCGGCAACACCGCGCCCTGCGTCAGCACTGGCGGCCGGGTATTGAGCGGATCGTCGAGCACGTCGGGAATGTTGGGTACGGGGGATAGATCAACACTTAGGGCCAACTCGGGCATTAGGCCCAGCGCCACACTCAGCGCCAGTGCCGTGGCCGAACGGCCTGGGCGGCACGCTGTTCGCACCGTTTTGGCGTTAACGCTCACGCAAGCTTTCCCGGCCGTGCTGCAACAGCGGCGTCAACACGTATTCGATGACCCGGCGCCGGCCGGTTTTGATGTCGGCCTGGATCGACAAGCCGGGCGACAGCGCGGCATCATGGCCGTCGACCGCCAGCGTGGCTTGGTCGAGGGCGATGCGCACGCTGTAGATCAAGCCTTTTTTCTCGTCTTGAATCGCATCGCGCGACATGTGGGCCACCTGGCCGGTGACGGTGCCGTATTTGGTATAGGGGAAGGCGTCGATCTTGACTTCGGCGCGTTGGCCTTCCCGCACGAAGCCGATGTCTTTGTTTTCCAGGGTGGCTTCGACTTCGACCGTACTGTCTTGCGGCACCAATTGCAGCAGAGGCTGGGCCGCCGCGACCACACCGCCGACGGTATGCGCCGCCAATTGCAGCACGGTGCCGGCGACCGGGGCGCTCAGTTTCAATAACCGGCCGTGGGCGTCGGCGCGGGCGGCGTCCTGCTCGGCGTCGCTGGCCAGTTTGCCGGCTTGGGTGCGTTCGTCGAAGGCCAATTTGCGAGTCTCGGCAATCAGCGCGGCGCGCTGGTTTTTGGCGCTGTCGAGCTGGCCTTGTAGCTCGATGCGGGCTTGTTCCTTTTCCAGGTAGGCGTGCGGGGCGACGTCGTGGGCCTCGGCCAAGGCTTGAAAGTCCCGAGCTTGTTGCGCGGCTAGCGGCAGCGCCGCTGCGTAGCGGGCGATGTCGCCGTCCAGACGCTGCCGCTTGGCGATGAAGTCGCGGTATTGGCCCGCCAAATGCGCCAACGCGGCTTGGTACTTGGCCGCGGGTACCTCGGCGGGACAGGCGAAGGCCGGCGCCTTGCCATGATCGATGGCGTCGATCAAGGCCTCGGCCCGCGCCTCCTGCAAGCGGGCTTCGATATAGTTGGCCCTGGCCTTGTCGCGTTCGGCGTCGAAGGCGCTGCTGTCCAGGTCCAGTAACGGGTCGCCTTGCTTGACGAACTGGCCTTCGCGCACGTAAATCGCCGCGACGCTGGCGGTATCGAGCGAGGCGATGGTCTTGGTACGGGCGCTGGGGATGATCTTGCCTGCGGCGTTGACGATGATGTCCACTTCGCCCAGACAGGCCCAGGCCAGCGTCGCGGCGACCAACGCCATCAACAGCCAAGCCACGCCGCGGCCCAAGGGCGACACCGGTTTGGCCTGCAAGGCTAGGGCCGCCGGCAGAAACTCGGCTTCGTCGTTCGAGAGTGGCGGGCGATCCAGCTCTCGGCGCCGTTGCCAGAAGTAACGGAAGGTGTCGCGGTAACGGCGCCACAGTTCGGCGTAGGCTTGCAATCGGTGGCGCAGGCTCATGCCCCGGCCTGCTGCAGTTGGTACAAGTGGGCGTAGATGCCGTTCGGTACTTGCAGTAGCTCTTGATGCCGGCCGGTCTCGGCAATCTGGCCGCGTTCCATGACCACGATACGGCTGGCGTCGCGCACCGCCGACAAGCGGTGAGCGATGATCAATACGGTACGGCCCTGGCAGATGCGGCGCATATTGTCCTGAATGACTTTTTCCGATTCGTAGTCCAAGGCGCTGGTGGCTTCGTCGAAGATCAAAATCCGCGGATTGCCGATCAGCGCTCGGGCAATGGCGATGCGCTGGCGCTGACCGCCGGACAAACCGGTGCCGTGTTCGCCGACCAGGGTGTCGTAGCCTTCCGACAATTCGCAGATGAACTCGTGGGCGCCGGCCAGTTTGGCGGCTTCGATGACGGCTTCGAACGGCAAGGCCGGGTTGACCAGGGCGATGTTGTCGCGAATCGAGCGGTTGAATAAGGTGTTTTCCTGCAACACCACGCCGATTTGCTGGCGTAGCGAGGCGGTGTCGATAATGCCGATGTCGTGGCCGTCGATCAGTACCCGGCCGCGGTCCGGCACGAACAGACGCTGCACCAGTTTGGTCAGGGTGCTTTTGCCGGAACCGGAGCGGCCGACGATGCCGATCACTTCGCCCGGCGCGATGTTTAAATTCACTGCGCGAATCACGTCCGGCGCATCCGGCCGGTAGCGAAACGAGACTTGGTCGAATTCGATGGCGCCGGCTATGCGCGGCAGCCGGGTTTTTGGGCCCATGATTTCGCTACGGGTGTTGAGAATATCGCCCAGGCGGCGCATCGAGATGCCGACTTGTTGAAAGTCGTTCCACAGCTGCGCCAACCGTAAGATCGGCGCCGAGACCTGACCGGACAGCATGTTGAAGGCCACCAGTTCGCCGACGGTCAGTTGGCCGTCGACCACCAGCGTGGCGCCCAGCCACATGATGGCGGCGGTCACCAGTTTGCTGATCAGGTTGACGCCGCCGCCGGCCAAGGTCGCCGCCTGCGTCACCGCCAGGCCGGCGGACACGTAAGCGGCCAGTTGTTTCTCCCAGTGCTGGGTCCAACGCGGTTCGACCGCCATCGCCTTGACCGTGTCGATACCGCTGATGGTTTCGACCAAAAAGGCCTGACTCTCGGCGCCACGGTTGAATTTCTCGTCGAGTCGAGCCCGAATCACCGGGGTGAACGCCACCGACAACAAAATATACAGCGGTATCGATACCACGACGATCAGGGTCAGCCACGGGCTGTAGTACAGCATCACGCCGATGAAAATCACCGAGAACAGCAAATCCAGCAACAAGGTGATGGCATTACCGGTCAGAAACGAACGGATATTCTCCAGCTCGCGGACTCTGGCGACCGAATCGCCGACCCGGCGCGCCTGAAAATAAGCGGTCGGCAGGGCCAGCAAATGCTTGAACAAGCGGGCGCCCAGTTCCACGTCGATCTTACTGCTGGTATGAGCGAACACCCAAGTGCGGATGCCGGACAAGGCGGCTTCGAACAGCATCGCGCCGATTAAGCCGATCGCAATCACGTTCAAGGTCTTCATCGCGTGGTTGACCAGCACCTTGTCCATCACCACCTGGAAAAACAGCGGCGTGACCAGGCCGATCAGTTGCAACACCAGCGAAATCAACAGCACTTCGCCGAACAGCTTGCGGTACTTGATCAGGGCCGGAATGAACCAGGTGAAATCGAATTGCGCGGCCTCGCCGGCATAGCTGGCCTTGGAAGTGAAAAACAGCAGCTCACCAGTCCAGCAGGCCAGCAACTCGGCCAACGTCAACACCGCCGGCGGCTCGCCGGGGCGCTGGATCAGGACTTTGGCGGCGTCCGCCGAGCGCTGATTGCCGGCCGATTGGCCGCCTCGAGTCGAAACCGCGGGCGCCGGCACGCCGGCATCGACTTTGGCCAGGATGAAGTAGCGGCCGTCGATGTCCTTCGCCATTGCCGGCAACGGCGCTAACGCTAAACGTTGCGGGTCTTGCCGGCGTAACTGGGCGGTCAAGCCCACGCGTTGCGCGGCCAATTGCAAGGCTCGGTGGTCGAAACGGTAGCGCCCCTCGCGATCCGGCACCAACATCGGCCCAAACTCGTGGCGCAAGGCCGCTTCGTCGGCGGCCACGCCGTGGAAAGCGGATATCATCAATAACGCGGCTAGTCCGGTGTCCAGGCCTGGAGAGTTTGGATTCGCTGATGTCATTGCGAGTAGCCGGTTAGAACCGGCACGTTTATCAGTGGGAAAACACTGAATACACTGACGGAGCTGACGAATCGCAAATCGAACACGGGCATCCTTGACTAGAGGCGAATGAAATACAGGTTGGTAAATTTGAGCTTTGTCGCTAACGGCAAGCCCGTTCTGCGAAAAGACCGGGCAAATCTAGTCTGCGTTGCGGCATTTGTCTAGAGGAACGGGTTGGCAATGTGTGGGAGCGCCAAGATTGAAAGATCGTCAGTGATTACACAGTGAAATTGAGTATAGGCGCCACCGGCTGTTTTGGAACAGGAATCACTGGTGGGTTTGCGGTCGGAATGGGTGGCGGCTTTAATCGGAATATGCAGATATAAACGAAATAGCAATCATCATCAGTCCAGCAGCCGAACATCGCCATTCCTTCAGGGCCATTTCTGGCGGTATAAGCAGCATGGAACGCTCCCCGAAGGACGTACAATTCACCCGATTCATATTCTTGACGGCATAGCGTGATTCGGTGCCAGCTCATTGATTTTGTCATCCCATGCTCGCTTTCCAATGGAAGCTTATGTCGAAAGCAAGTGTAAGCCTGTTATTGGCTAATGCCAAACTTGGGGAGGCGTTACGATCCTCGAAGTAAGGGGAGTGATTTGCAATCGAGAATTAAAAATAGATTAGCAAGTAAAAGGCTGGTTCTGAGTTAAGCAATTGCCACCGATTACTGTCATCGGTGACCCAATTGTCTGGTTTGAATGAAAGCTGCTATCGGCTGAAACAGTGATTCATCGTCACGACGAAGCTGGACTGAGCATAATGCCAAGTCGCTTAAATCGTAAGCGGTCCTTTAACAGCATCTGTATAAACAGCTCGAAAGGAACGAAGATAGTGTCCACTTATAATCAGGTGGACACCTATGAAGGAGCATAACACGCGATTATCGCGGCCATTAATCGTGGGGCACGGGCGAGACGGCCGTTGCCTTTATGATCCGGAAGCCAAGCGGGAGCTAGTGAAAGTTTGCTTGCATTCGGGCACATCGGTTGCCAAGATCGCTCTGCAATACGGTATCAATGCCAATCTGCTGCGCAAGTGGATGGGGCATTACCGAGAAACAGGACATCCGAATCCGAACAGTCCATTAACGTTGCCGGCTTTTGTGCCCGTTCAGTCGCTGAGCGCAGAGAAACCGGCTGAGTCAGCGCTCAGTGCGGAGTTGCCCAACGGCGTTAAACTCGCGTTACAGCCTGTCGAGCTGAGCGACCTGCCGGTGATTTTGAAGGCGTTGGCCGAGCTGCCATGTTTCGTTTCGACGCAGGATTGAAGGTCTACCTGCACCGCGAGCCGGTCGACGGCCGCAAGGCCATCAATGGTTTAGCGCTGCTGGTTGAGCAGGCATTAGGCTTGAATCCGTTCGAGCCGGCCATCTACGTGTTCAGCAATCGCCGGCGGGATCGGATCAAACTGCTGTTGTGGGACCGCACCGGTTTTTGGTTGATGCTCAAGCGGCTGGAAGCCGACCGTTTTCACTGGCCGAAAGAGGCAGCAGTTGTGACGTTGACGGTCGAGCAACTCCACTGGTTGTTAGCCGGTATTGACTTGGCCGCGATGCGGCCGCATCCGGCACGAACCTATACCCAAGTAGGCTGAAACGCGGATGTAAAGCCGGTAAAATAACGGCATGACGCCCACCATCACGCTGTCCACCGAAGACTACCAAGCCTTGCTGGCCGAGCAGCAACGGCTGGCGAGTCAACTGCGGTTGGTGACGGTCGAGCG
>NZ_MKMC01000032.1:0-16862 GCF_001856095.1 Methylomonas sp. LWB | reverse complement strand
CTGAAAGCGTTGGAAGGCGATCAAAGCGAAATCGGCGTGCAATCCGTCGTCAAGCTGGTTGAAGCACTGGACAGCTATATCCCTGAACCAGAGCGCGCGATCGACGGCAAATTCTTGATGCCGATCGAAGACGTCTTCTCGATTTCAGGCCGCGGTACCGTCGTTACCGGTCGTGTAGAGCGTGGGATTATTAAAGTGGGTGAAGAGGTCGAGATCGTCGGCATTCGCGACACGCAGAAAACCACCTGTACCGGTGTAGAAATGTTCCGCAAACTGCTCGATCAAGGCCAAGCGGGCGACAACGTAGGTGTCTTGTTGCGTGGCACCAAACGCGACGACGTCGAACGCGGTCAAGTTCTGGCTCACGTGAACAGCATCAAGCCACACTCGCACTTTAAAGCCGAAATTTACGTGCTGTCCAAGGAAGAGGGTGGTCGTCATACGCCATTTTTCAACGGCTATCGGCCGCAATTTTACTTCCGTACCACCGATGTCACAGGCGCGGTTGAATTGCCGGAAGGCGTCGAAATGGTGATGCCTGGCGACAACATCTCCGTCACCGTCAAATTGATCTCACCGATCGCGATGGAAGACGGTCTGCGCTTTGCAATTCGCGAAGGCGGTCGCACCGTGGGTGCCGGCGTCGTGGCTTCAATTATCGAATAAGTTGCCTTTAGGCGACTGCACAATGAGTTCTCTGGAATAGGTCAGTAGTTCAATTGGTAGAGCAGCGGTCTCCAAAACCGCAAGTTGGGGGTTCGAGTCCCTCCTGGCCTGCCACCCAGGGTTTCTTTCTTACTTACATCTTTAGTCAAGCAATGAACGCACAGGCAGAAGAAGCTACCTCGGTAGGCGATATAGTAAAGCTGGCTTTTTCGCTGGTTGTTATGGTAGCGGGCATCGTTGCGTTTTATTATTTTTCGGATTTCCAGCTTCTCTACCGCGTTCTCGGATTAGTTGCATTGACTTCGGGGGCGGTTGCGGTTTCATTTACGACCGCGAAGGGTAGAGAGTTTTGGGGTTTTATGCTTGAGGCCAAGCAGGAATTTAAGCGTATCGTGTGGCCAACTCGCGACGAAGCGGTCAGGACCACGTTGATGGTGTTCCTGATGGTATTTATTGTCGGTCTGATATTGTGGTTGCTTGATATGTTCCTGTTTTGGGGTGTTCAGCTTTTGATGAATCTGGGGATTAAGTAAATGGCGCTACGTTGGTATGTGGTTCACGCCTATTCGAATTTCGAAAATAAAGTCAAACAGGCCCTGGAAGAAAGAATCAAGCGCGAAGGCTTGAGCGAATACTTCGGCAAGATTCTGGTCCCAACCGAAGAGGTCGTTGAAATGCGAATGGGGCAGCAGCGCAAAAGCGAGCGCAAGTTTTTCCCCGGATATGTTCTAGTACAGATGGAGTTGAACGACGAAACATGGCATTTGGTTAGAAACGTTCCTCGTGTATTAGGTTTTATTGGAGGTGCCTCCGATAAACCTTCGCCGATTTCTGACAAAGAGGCGATGGCGATACTGAGTAGGGTTGAAGAAGGTGTGAACAAACCTCGCCCGAAAGTGTTGTTTGAAGTTGGTGAGGTGGTTCGCATCGTTGATGGGCCGTTCAAGGACTTCAATGGAAGTATCGAAGAAGTCAATTATGAAAAAAGCCGTTTGCGCGTTTCGGTCCTGATTTTCGGAAGGTCTACTCCAGTTGAGTTAGAGTTTGGACAGGTTGAAAAAGTCTAATTCTTGTATTGAGATTTTGTGAAAATCCCTGTCATCGAGGTGGCAGGGATTTTTGTTTGTTGGGGAGCTGGAAAGCGTTAATACCCGTTTAGGAGCGAAAAATGGCAAAAAAAATTGATTCGTACATCAAGCTGCAGGTGAAAGCAGGCGAGGCAAATCCAAGTCCACCGGTGGGCCCCGCGCTTGGTCAGCGCGGTGTTAACATCATGGAGTTTTGTAAGGCTTTTAATGCCCGCACTCAAGAGGTTGAAAAAGGCTTGCCTCTTCCCGTTGTAATTACGGTTTACAGCGACAAGAGCTTCACCTTTATCACTAAAACGCCGCCTGCATCAATTTTGCTTAAAAAAGCGGTTGGAATTAAAAGCGGCAGCAGTAAGCCGAATTCCAATAAAGTTGGTACCGTTACGCGCGAACAACTCGAAGAAATCGCGAAAACTAAAATGGAAGATTTGAATGCGGCCGATATGGAAGGGGCGATTAAAACAATCGCAGGTAGCGCTCGTAGCATGGGTTTGAATGTGGAGGGCGTGTAATGGCTAAAATCACTAAACGTGCAAAAGCAATCAAGGAAAAAGTTTCTAGAAATAAACAGTACAGTATTTCAGAAGCAATTGGTTTGTTAAAAGAATTCGCCAATAGCAAATTCGACGAGTCAGTCGATATTAGCGTTAATCTCGGTGTCGACCCTAGAAAATCCGATCAGAACGTTCGTGGTGCTTCCGTGTTGCCGCACGGGACAGGTAAAACCGTGAGAGTGGCGGTTTTTACCCAAGGCCCGAATGCCGATGCCGCTAAAGAAGCCGGTGCCGATATCGTTGGTATGGACGATTTGGCCGAACAAGTTAAGCGCGGCGAAATGAATTTCGATGTGGTTATTGCGTCTCCCGACGCGATGCGGGTCGTCGGTCAGCTCGGTCAAATCCTGGGTCCAAGAGGCTTAATGCCAAATCCGAAGGTCGGCACCGTGACGCCTGATGTTGCTACTGCCGTGAAAAACGCAAAATCGGGTCAAGTTAGGTACCGGACGGATAAGGCTGGCATTATTCATTGTTCTATCGGTAAGGTTTCATTCGATGAAGTGGCAATTAAACAAAATCTGGAGTTTTTGATTGCCGACCTTAAAAAAGCAAAGCCGACCGCCGCGAAAGGGGTTTATCTGAAAAAGATTTCCTTGTCTTCGACAATGGGGCCAGGCTTGTCTATCGACCAAAGCAGCGTCGATATCTAATCACATTCACGACTTTGGGTTGCCGGTAAACGGCAACCGTCAAAGACCGTAGGGGCGAAAGCTTAATCATCCTACGCAGACGGAAGCTGGAACCATCGATGGTGAAAGGGACCGTAAGGAGCATCGCAAAGATGCGTTTTATTGTTTCTGATATCACATCGGAAAATAATTGGAGAAAAATGTGGCACTCAATTTAGATGGCAAAAAAGTTGTCGTAGAGGAAGTTGCTGAATTCGCCGCCAAAGCCCACTCCGCAGTTGCTGCGGAATATCGTGGATTGACCGTTACCCAATTGACGAAATTGCGTAAAACCGCGAGAGAAACGGGCGTTTACTTGCGAGTAGTCAAGAACACATTGGCTAAACGTGCTGTTGCGGGAACTGAATTTGAATGTATGCAGGAGGGTCTGGTCGGACCGCTGATCCTCGCATTTTCAATGGAAGATCCAGGCGCCGCCGCGCGATTGGTAAGCGATTTCGCGAAAGAAAACAATAAACTGGTTGCGAAGGTTGTTGCGATCGGTGGTCAAGCATTTGATGGTTCCGAACTGGAGCGCTTGGCCAGACTGCCGACTCGTGATCAGGGCATCAGTATGCTGATGTCGGTCATGAAAGCCCCCGTCGAGAAACTCGCCAGAACCTTGGCGGCTATCAGAGACGAGAGAGAAGCGGCATAACTATCGCCTTAACCAGTTAATTAGTATTAAATTTAGAGGAATTAAGAATGGCAATCTCAAAAGAAGATATTTTGGAAGCAGTCGCGAACATGACTGTCATGGAAATCGTTGATTTGATTTCTGCAATGGAAGAAAAATTTGGCGTATCCGCGGCTGCTGCAGTCGCGATAGCTGCTCCGGCTGCTGCGGCGGCGGTTGTCGAAGAACAAACCGAATTTGATGTAATTTTGACCGGCTTCGGTGAAAACAAAGTCGCGGTCATTAAAGCTGTACGTGGATTGACCGGTTTGGGCTTGAAGGAAGCAAAAGATGCCGTCGAAGGCGCTCCGACAACTGTCAAGGAAGCCGTCAACAAAGCAGAAGCAGAAGCCGCCAAGAAAGAACTGGAAGACGCAGGCGCAACTGTCGAAATTAAATAATTATTTCGACAGCACCTTGGGCAGCGAATGCCCAGCAAACCGGGCTGGCGGTATTTTACCGCCGGCCTTTTACTGTTTGTCAAACAAACGGTAGTAAATCATCCCTGACGACGAAGGTATAGAAGCAATATGGCCTATTCTTTTACCGAAAAAAAGCGCATCCGTAATAATTTTGGGAAAGGTTCGGAAGTACTCGAAGTTCCCTATCTCTTAGCAACACAGATTGATTCTTACGCAAATTTTTTGCAGTTGGGCGCGGACCCAGAAAAAAGACGCAATCAAGGATTACATGCTGCATTTTCGAGTGTATTTCCGGTGGTTAGCCACTCAGGATACGCGGTTCTGGAATATGTCAAGTATCGTTTAGGTGAGCCGGCGTTCGACGTCAGAGAGTGTCAGCAGCGGGGGGCCACTTTCTCCGCGCCATTGCGCGTAATGGTGCGCTTGGTGATTTACGACAAGGACGCCCCTGCCAATACCAAAGTCGTAAAAGATATTCGCGAGCAAGAAGTCTACATGGGTGAGTTACCGTTGATGACTGAAAACGGCACGTTCGTTATCAATGGAACTGAGCGCGTCATCGTGTCGCAATTACATCGTTCGCCTGGGGTGTTTTTCGATCACGATAAGGGTAAGACTCACTCTTCCGGTAAATTGCTGTTTAACGCTCGAGTGATTCCGTATCGCGGCTCTTGGTTGGATTTCGAGTTCGACCACAAAGACGCGGTTTATGTGCGTATCGACCGCCGCAGAAAGATTCCGGCAACGATCTTGCTGCGCGCCTTGGGTTACGACAACGAAGAAATGATTCAAATTTTCTTCGACACCAATAAGTTTTCGTTGACTGCCGACAAATTCATGTTCCACGTGATTCCGGAACGGCTGCGTGGCGAAATGGCAGTGTTTGACATAAAGCATGACGGTAAAGTGCTGATCGAAGAAGGTCGGCGCATCACCGCGAAACACGTTCGCCAACTCGAAAAATCCGGCGTCACCGAGATCGAGGTGCCACGCGATTATTTGTTCGGGAAGATTCTTGGGCACAACGTTGTGGATACAGCCACTGGCGAATTGTTAGCCAGCGTTAACGACGAATTGACCGAAAACCTGTTGCAAAAACTGATCGATGCCGGTGTCAGCGAGATCAACACCTTGTACGTAAACGATTTGGATCGGGGCCCATATATTTCCAACTCGATGCGCCTGGATACGACAACCAATCGCTTGGAGGCCTTGGTAGAAATTTACCGGATGATGCGCCCAGGTGAACCGCCCACGGTCGAATCCGCCGAGAACCTGTTCGAGAACCTGTTTTTCACCGACGAGCGTTACGATTTGTCGGCAGTCGGCCGGATGAAGTTTAATCGGCGCTTGGGCCGAGAGGAAATCATCGGTACGGGCACGTTGAGCAAGGAAGACATCATCGACGTATTGAAGGAGTTGATCAAAATCCGCAACGGAAACGGCATTGTCGATGACATCGATCATTTAGGTAATCGCCGGGTACGGTCGGTGGGCGAGATGATTGAAAACCAATTTCGGATCGGATTGGTGCGAGTCGAGCGAGCAGTTCGAGAGCGCTTAACTCTGGCTGATTCCGAAGGGCTGATGCCGCAAGAAATTATTAACGCTAAGCCTGTGTCTGCCGCAGTGAAAGAGTTTTTCGGCTCCAGCCAATTGTCGCAGTTTATGGATCAAAACAATCCATTGTCGCAAGTGACCCACAAGCGCAGGGTCTCCGCGTTGGGTCCGGGGGGGTTGGCCAGGGAGCGTGCTGGTTTCGAGGTTCGCGACGTCCATACCACGCACTACGGTCGGGTTTGTCCGATCGAAACGCCGGAGGGACCAAATATCGGTTTGATCAACTCGTTGTCGGTCTACGCCAGGACTAACGAATACGGCTTTCTTGAAACGCCGTACCGGAAGGTAGTCAACGGTATGGTGACCGATCAAGTCGATTATATTTCGGCTATCGAGGAAGGCGAGTATGTGATTGCGCAGTCCAGTGTCGCGGTAGACGAACACGGTAAATTGGTCGAAGGCTTGGTATCCTGCCGCTACAAAGACGAATTTACGTTAGCTTCGTCAGAGACCGTGCAATATATGGACGTGTCCTCCAAACAAATCGTTTCGGTCGCGGCATCGATTATTCCATTCTTGGAACACGACGACGCTAACCGGGCGTTGATGGGCTCCAACATGCAACGGCAAGCGGTTCCGACCTTACGAGCGGAGAAACCGCTGGTTGGTACCGGTATGGAGCGTGTCGTCGCCAAAGATTCCGGCGTAACCGTTGTGGCGACCCGTGGCGGTCGTATCGAAGCGGTTGACGCGGCCAGGATCGTGGTGCGAGCCAACGATAATGAAACGGTCGCCGGCGTACCGGGTGTCGATATTTACAACCTGATTAAATACACCCGGTCTAACCAAAACACCTGCATTAATCAGAAGCCGCTGGTTAAATTGGGCGATATCGTTAATAAGGGCGACATCCTCGCCGACGGTCCTTCTACCGACTTGGGCGAGTTGGCTTTGGGGCAAAACATGCTGATCGCCTTCATGCCTTGGAACGGCTACAACTTTGAAGACTCGATTCTAGTCTCCGAGCGCGTGGTTAAGGAAGATCGTTTCACGACAATCCATATCGAAGAGAAAACTTGCGTCGCCAGGGAGACGAAGCACGCTCCGGAGGAGATCACCGCCGATATCCCGAATGTCAGCGAGGAAGCTTTATCGAAGTTGGACGAGTCCGGTATCGTTTATGTCGGTGCCGAAGTCAAGGGGGGCGACATCCTGGTCGGAAAAGTTACGCCCAAGGGCGAGACTCAACTGACGCCGGAAGAAAAACTGTTACGGGCTATTTTCGGCGAAAAAGCCGCAGACGTTAAAGACACCTCGTTACGGGTGCCTGGCAACGTACGGGGTACCGTTATCGACGTGCAGGTATTTACTCGCGACGGTGTCAAGAAAGATAAGCGCGCCCTGGAAATCGAAGAAGCCGAAATCAAGCGTTATCGGAAGGATTTGGACGATCAGCTGAAAATTGTCGAGCACGATATTTTCGCGCGGGTCAAAGCGATGTTAGTTGGTAAGAAAGCTGAAAAAGGTCCGAATGGTCTGAAAAAAGGCGAGGAAATCGTTCGCGAGTATCTGGATAGTTTGGTCCCTTCGGAGTTGATGAAAATCAAAACCCAAGACGAGGATATCAACGTTCAATTGGAAACGATCGCCGAGCATATCGAGCAACAACGCAAGGAATTCGACGAACGTTTCGAACAGAAAAAGAAAAAAATCACGATGGGCGACGATTTGGCGCCTGGCGTGCTGAAGATGGTCAAGGTTTATTTGGCGGTCAAGAAGCGTATTCAGCCCGGCGACAAGATGGCGGGTCGACATGGAAATAAAGGGGTTATCTCCCAAATCGTGCCGATCGAAGACATGCCTTACACGGCGGACGGTAATCCGATCGATATCCTGCTGAATCCGTTGGGCGTACCTTCGCGGATGAACGTCGGGCAGGTGTTGGAAACCCATTTGGGTTGGGCCTCGAAAGGCTTGGGCATCAAAATCGGCAAAATGCTGGAAGCTCAGGCCAAAGTTGTTGAAATTCGCGGTTATCTCGAAAAAATCTATAACTGCAGCGGACGGAAGGAAGATTTGGATTCGTTCTCCGATAAAGAGGTGCTGGAGTTGGCGGCCAATTTAGTTGGTGGCGTCCCGATGGCAACCCCGGTTTTCGACGGCGCATCCGAGGATGATATCCGGGAAATGTTGCGTCTGGCCGATCTGCCTGAACACGGACAAACTCGGCTTTACGACGGGTTAACCGGTGAACCGTTCGAGCGTGAAGTCACCGTCGGCTACATGTACATGCTCAAATTGAACCACTTGGTGGACGACAAGATGCATGCTCGTTCGACCGGTCCTTACAGCTTGGTCACTCAGCAACCGCTGGGCGGAAAGGCGCAATTCGGCGGCCAGCGTTTTGGGGAGATGGAGGTGTGGGCCTTGGAGGCTTACGGCGCCGCTTATACCCTCCAGGAAATGTTGACTGTGAAATCCGACGACGTTACAGGCCGTACCCGAATGTATAAAAACATTGTCGACGGAAACCATTCAATGGAAGCGGGAATGCCGGAATCCTTCAACGTTTTGGTCAAGGAAATACGTTCGCTTGGCGTCAATATTGAAATGGAACAAGAGTAATCGGGCTCTGGATTTGGTTCTGGACAACATCGGATAACAATTAAAGAGGATAAGCTCTTGAAAGATTTAATGAATTTTTTAAAACGTCAAGGTCGCACCGAAGATTTCGACGCTATCCGCATTGGTTTGGCTTCTCCCGACATGATTCGCTCGTGGTCGTATGGCGAAGTGAAAAAGCCCGAAACGATTAATTACCGCACATTTAAGCCTGAGCGTGATGGTTTGTTTTGCGCCAAAATCTTTGGTCCTATCAGCGACTACGAATGTTTGTGCGGTAAATACAAGCGCTTAAAGCACCGCGGTGTAATTTGCGAAAAGTGCGGGGTCGAAGTAACGCTATCCAAGGTTCGTCGCGAACGGATGGGACACATCGATCTGGCCAGCCCGGTCGCTCACATTTGGTTCTTGAAGTCTCTCCCGTCGCGTATCGCGTTGCTGTTAGACATGACTCTGCGGTCGATCGAGCGCGTGTTGTATTTCGAGACATTCGTCGTCACCGATCCCGGTATGTCGCCGTTGGAAAAAGGTCAGTTGTTGACCGACGAAGAGTATTTGAATGCGATGGAAGAACACGGTGATGATTTTGTCGCCAAAATGGGCGCCGAGGCGATTTATGATCTGTTGAAATCCATCGACTTGAAAGATGAAATCAACAAGTTGAAGGAAGAGATCAATTCGACCAACTCCGACACCAAGATTAAAAAGTATTCTAAACGGCTGAAGGTCATCGATTCTCTGCTGGCGTCCAACAATCGTCCGGAATGGATGATTATGACCGTGCTGCCGGTGCTTCCGCCCGAATTGCGTCCGCTGGTGCCGTTGGACGGTGGCCGTTTCGCGACCTCCGACTTGAACGATCTGTACCGCCGCGTCATCAACCGCAATAACCGTTTGACTCGGTTATTGGACCTGAACGCCCCGGACATCATTGTTCGCAACGAAAAACGAATGCTGCAAGAAGCCGTCGATGCCTTGCTGGATAACGGCCGTCGCGGCCGGGCCATTACCGGTAGCAACCGGCGCCCGCTGAAATCGCTGGCCGATATGATCAAGGGCAAGCAAGGTCGTTTCCGCCAAAATCTGTTGGGCAAACGGGTCGACTATTCGGGGCGTTCGGTAATCGTGGTCGGTCCAACGCTGAGATTGCACCAATGCGGTCTGCCGAAAAAAATGGCCTTGGAGTTGTTCAAGCCGTTTATATTCAGCAAGCTGCAACTGCGCGGATTGGCGACCACGATTAAAGCCGCTAAAAAAATGGTCGAGCGCGAAGGCGCTGAGGTGTGGGATATCCTCGAAGAAGTCATCCGTGAGCATCCGGTGCTACTGAACCGTGCGCCAACGCTGCATCGTTTGGGCATCCAAGCATTCGAGCCGACCCTAATCGAAGGCAAGGCGATCCAACTGCACCCGTTGGTGTGTAGTGCGTTCAACGCCGACTTCGACGGCGACCAAATGGCTGTGCATATTCCGTTGTCGATCGAGGCGCAGTTAGAAGCTCGTACCTTAATGATGGCGACCAACAACATCTTGTCGCCCGCAAACGGAGAGCCGGTGATCAACCCGTCGCAAGACGTGGTTTTGGGCCTCTATTACATCAGCCGTGAAAAAGTCAATGCGGTCGGAGAAGGCAGCATATTCACCGATTTGGCCGAGGTTATGAAAGCCTTGGATGCCAAGACAGTGGAGTTGCAAACCAAGGTTCAGGTCAGGATTACTGAAAAACTTAAAAACGCTGACGGTGAGTGGGAAAGCATCACCAGTCGTAAACAAACAACGGTGGGGCGTGCCCTGATCTGGGAGATTGCTCCTGATGGCATGCCGTATGAGCTGATCAACGTTGATATGACCAAGAAAAACATTTCGAGGTTGATCAACTATAGCTACCGCTACTTAGGTATAAAAGAAACCGTAATTCTCGCCGACCAAATCATGTATTTGGGTTTCAAATACGCAACGAGAGCGGGTGTTTCGTTCGGTATCGAAGACATGGAAATTCCGGCTAAAAAAGCCGATATCATTCGTTCCGCCGAGGCCGAGGTTAACGAAATCCAGAATCAATATGCGTCAGGGTTAGTGACCGACGGCGAGCGATACAACAAGGTCGTCGATATTTGGTCGCGGGCAAACGATCAAGTTGCGAAAGTGATGATGGAAGGCTTGGGTGAAGACGAAGTGGTCGACGCCAAAGGTAATAACGTCAAACAAAAATCGTTTAACTCGATCTTCATGATGGCCGAATCTGGCGCGCGGGGTTCAGCGGCGCAGATTCGCCAATTGGCGGGGATGCGCGGATTGATGGCTAAGCCGGACGGTTCGATCATCGAAACGCCAATTACCGCGAACTTCCGGGAAGGTCTGGACGTATTGCAGTATTTCATCTCGACGCACGGTGCTCGTAAAGGTTTGGCGGATACGGCGTTAAAAACCGCTAACTCCGGTTATCTAACTCGACGTCTGGTAGACGTGGCGCAGGATCTGGTGATTGCCGAGCTGGATTGTGGGACCCAAAACGGTCTGACCATGACGCCGATCATCGAAGGCGGCGATGTGGTCGAGCCGCTGGTCGATCGGGTATTGGGCCGCGTGGCAGCAGTCGATGTGACCGACGCTTCCGGTTCAAAAGTGTTGATCCCGGCGGGTACGATGATCGATGAGAATCTGGTGACCGTTTTAGAGGAAAACGGCGTTGATAAAATGCTGGTTCGGTCGGTTATTACTTGCGAATCTCGGGTGGGCGTTTGCGCCAAATGTTACGGCCGCGATTTGGGACGTGGGCATCTGGTCAATAGCGGCGAGGCCATTGGTGTCGTCGCGGCTCAATCGATCGGTGAGCCGGGTACTCAGTTGACGATGAGGACCTTCCATATTGGTGGCGCGGCCTCCAGGTCTGCGGCTGTCAGCAATGTTCAAGTTAAATCCAGCGGTACCGCAAAACTGAATAACCTGAAGACCGTTAGAAACCGAGAAAACAACTTGGTCGCGGTATCCCGTTCCGGCGAAGTTGGCGTGATGGACGATTATGGCCGTGAAAGAGAACGCTATAAGATTCCGTATGGCGCGGTACTTTCGGTTGACGACGGCGGACGTGTCAGTGCCGGTGACATTATCGTCAACTGGGACCCGCACACTCATCCAGTTATCACCGAAGTGGATGGCTTCATTCAGTTGATCGATTTTATCGACGGTATCACCGTTCAAGAGCAGTCGGACGAAGTCACCGGGCTTACATCGCGTGTGGTAACCGATCCTAAGCAACGAAGTGCGGCCGGTAAAGAGCTGCGCCCCATGGTACGGTTGATAGACGAACAAGGCGGACAAATTAACTTACCTGGAACCGATATTCCGGCTCAATATTTCTTGCCCGCCGGCGCAATTGTCGGGGTTAAGGATGGTGGTGAAGTAAAGGTTGGTGACGTATTGGCCCGGATTCCGCAAGAATCCAGTAAAACCCGCGATATCACCGGTGGTTTACCGCGGGTTGCGGACTTGTTCGAAGCTAGAAAAACCAAGGATCCGGCCATTCTTGCCGAAGCTACCGGTATGGTGTCTTTCGGTAAGGAGACGAAGGGTAAGCAGCGCGTCATCATTACCGACGCCGAAGGGGAGCAATATGAAACGCTCATTCCAAAATGGCGTCATATCACGGTGTTCGAAGGTGAGTTTGTAGAAAAAGGCGAAACGATTGCCGAAGGGGAATTGACGCCGCACGATATTCTGCGTCTGAGAGGTATCGAGGAGCTGTCTGATTATCTGGTTAAGGAAATTCAGGATGTTTACCGTCTACAGGGTGTAAAAATAAACGACAAACATATCGAGGCCATCATCCGGCAAATGCTCCGGAAAGTTGAAATAACAGCTTCCGGCGAAACCGATTTTGTGAAAGGTGAACAGGTAGAGCGCGTATTGGTCAATATTGTTAACGAACAAGCGGAAAAAGAAGGGAAAATTCCTGCTAGTTATGACTCGTTGTTGTTAGGGATCACTAAGGCATCGTTGGCGACTGAGTCGTTTATATCCGCCGCCTCTTTCCAAGAGACCACAAGAGTGTTGACCGACGCTGCAGTGCGAGGCATCAGCGATAGTCTGAACGGCCTTAAAGAGAATGTCATTGTTGGTCGTTTAATCCCGGCCGGTACAGGTCTGGCCTATCACGAACAAAGGCGGAAAAAACGACATGCCGACTTGGCGAGCGGGATGGATTCCGGCATGTCTTCAGTCGAAGTGGTCGATGTCGAGGAAGCGCTGAAACAGGCGTTGAATATAGAATAGCTCTAGTAAAAAAGCTTGACCTAACAATGATCTGCAGGTATTATGCTCTGCTCACATCAGCCAAGAGATTTGGGTGGAGCAATGCTATCCGGTTGGGCGACTAATTGTATTGCTTATTAACATTGCATATTTGGAGTAGTTAAGAATGGCCACGATCAATCAGTTGGTCCGTAAGCCTCGTGCTAAAAAAATCGAAAAGACCAATGTTCCGGCATTGGAAGCCTGTCCCCAAAGGCGAGGTGTGTGTACTCGTGTTTATACGACTACGCCTAAGAAGCCTAATTCGGCCTTGCGTAAGGTGGCTAGGGTTAGATTGACCAATGGTGCCGAGGTTAGTAGTTATATTGGCGGAGAGGGGCACAATTTACAAGAGCACTCCGTGGTTCTGATTCGTGGTGGTAGGGTCAAAGACTTGCCCGGTGTTCGTTATCACGTTGTGCGAGGAAGCTTGGATACTTCAGGCGTAAAAGATAGAAAGTGCGGGCGCTCCAAATATGGCGCTAAGCGGCCTAAGAAATAAAGGTTGGTAAACAATGTCTAGAAGAAGAGTTGCGGCGAAAAGACCGGTCAATCCTGATCCAAGGTTTGGTAGCGATATGTTGTCCAAGTTCATGAATATGATCATGGTGGACGGCAAAAAGTCTGTCGCTGAAAAAATTGTATATGGTGCGTTGGATGTGATCGAGCATAAGGGGCATAAAGAGTCGCTAGAGCTTGTGGCAAAGGCGCTGGAAAATGTGCAGCCTAGAGTTGAGGTAAAGTCTCGTCGCGTAGGCGGGGCAACCTATCAGGTTCCGGTAGAAGTGCGCCCCGCGCGTAGATTGGCTTTGTCGATGCGTTGGTTGATCGATGCTGCTCGTAAGCGTAATGAGCGGACCATGGCTGCGAAACTGGCCGGGGAGCTGTTGGACGCATCCGAAGGTCGTGGCGCGGCGGCTAAGAAGCGAGAAGATACTCATAGAATGGCCGAAGCGAACAAGGCTTTCGCTCATTATCGCTGGTAAGGTTCGTGATGCCTTTGGGGTGATAACGTGGTTCGCAAAACGCCGATAGAGCGTTATCGAAATATAGGCATTATGGCCCACATTGATGCCGGGAAAACGACTACTACCGAACGCGTTCTGTTTTACACAGGGGTTTCGCATAAGATCGGTGAAGTGCACGACGGCGCTGCGACAATGGATTGGATGGCTCAAGAGCAAGAGCGCGGCATCACGATTACGTCAGCGGCGACAACCTGTTTTTGGTCTGGAATGTGGAAGCAGCATTCCGAGCACAGAATAAATATTATCGATACGCCTGGGCATGTAGACTTTACGATTGAGGTTGAGCGGTCTCTCAGAGTGTTGGACGGCGCTTGCGCGGTGTTTTGTGCTGTGGGAGGGGTGGAGCCTCAGTCCGAGACGGTTTGGCGGCAAGCTAACAAATACCACGTTCCTCGTTTAGCATTCGTTAATAAGATGGATCGTACCGGGGCTGACTTTTACAGGGTATTAGAGCAGATAAAGGGGCGATTAGGTTGTAACCCTGTGGCCATGCAGCTGCCAATAGGTGTAGAGGACGGTTTTAAGGGGGTTGTTGATCTTATTGAAATGAAGGCTGTGTATTGGGACGACACCAGTATGGGGCTGAAATTTCAGCAAGGGGAAATTCCTGTCGACATGGTTGTTCAAGCTGGTGAATGGCGGGAAAAATTGCTTGAAGCGGCTGCCGAGGCGTCCGAAGAGTTTATGGATAAATATCTTGAGCAAGGCTTGTTGAGTAATCAGGATATTAAGTTAGGTATCAGAGCGCAAACGCTAAAAAATAAAATTGTTCCGGCGTATTGTGGCTCCGCCTTTAAAAACAAAGGCGTTCAGTGTGTGTTAGATGGTATCATTGACTATTTGCCATCGCCCGCAGACATTGATGCTGTGGTCGGCCATGTAAACGAAGAATTAGATGCTACGCGTCACCCGAGTGACGACGAGCCTTTTTCCGCCCTGGCTTTTAAAATCGCCACTGATCCATATGTTGGAATGTTGACGTTCCTGCGGATTTATTCTGGTGTTTTAAAGTCCGGCGATGCTGTTTTGAATGCGGCAAAAGGCAAGCGTGAACGAATTGGACGCATTGTCCAAATGCATGCCAATAGTCGGGAAGAGATTGGAGAAGTTCGAGCCGGCGACATAGCCGCCGTAATCGGATTAAAAGAGGTTACTACCGGTGATACGTTCTGCGATATGGCGCATCCCATTTTGCTGGAGCGTATGGAGTTTCCTGAGCCGGTAATCTCTGTTGCGGTAGAGCCGAAAACCAAAGCCGATCAAGATAAGATGGGCAATGCGTTGGCAAAGCTGGCGCAGGAAGATCCGTCGTTTCGGGTGAGTTCCGATCCGGAATCCGGGCAAACGCTAATAGCGGGCATGGGGGAGCTTCATCTCGAGATCATTGTCGATCGGATGCGGCGCGAATTTAATGTCGAAGCTAATGTCGGCGCACCGCAGGTGGCGTACAGGGAAACGATACGTAAGTCCTTGGAGTGCGAGGGTAAATTTATTCGACAGACCGGCGGCAAAGGGCAGTACGGTCACGTGTGGCTCAAGTTGGAGCCCAAGGCGGCTGGTAGCGGCTATGAGTTCGTAAACGGCGTTGTAGGTGGGGCTGTTCCTAAAGAGTATATCCCTGCGGTAGATAAAGGTATTCAAGAGCAAATGGAAAACGGCGTACTCGCTGGTTTCCCAATGGTGGACGTCAAGGTTACTTTGTTCGATGGTTCGTATCATGATGTCGATTCGAATGAAATGGCTTTCAAGATAGCAGGGTCTATGTGTTTCAGGGATGGAGCTAAGGCTGCAAATCCTGTATTGCTGGAACCCATTATGAAAGTGGAAGTAGTCACTCCAGAGGATTATATGGGGGAAGTCGTTGGTGACGTTAACCGGCGCAGAGGGGTTATTCACGGCATGGAAGACGTACCGGCTGGTAAGGTAATTAGTTGTGAAGTGCCGCTCTCGGAAATGTTTGGCTACGCAACCGATTTGCGATCGGCCACGCAAGGTAGAGCAACCTACAGTATGCAGTTTGAAAGATATAACGAAGCACCTGCGCATATAGCGGAAGCGATTATTAGAAAAGTATCTTAAATTTTTTATAAATATCAGGTATCGAGTCATGGCAAAAGAAAAATTTGAAAGAAAGAAACCGCACGTAAACGTGGGCACGATTGGTCACGTCGACCACGGAAAAACCACGTTGACCGCCGCGTTGACGAAAGTAATGGCGGAGCTGCAAGGCGGTGAAGCAAAAGCTTTCGATCAAATTGACAATGCGCCAGAAGAGCGTGCGCGCGGTATTACTATTTCGACCTCGCACGTTGAATACGAGTCTGCGTCACGCCACTACGCTCACGTAGACTGCCCGGGTCACGCAGACTACGTCAAAAACATGATTACCGGCGCCGCTCAAATGGATGGCGCGATTTTGGTTTGCTCGGCCGCCGACGGTCCGATGCCGCAAACCCGCGAGCATATCCTGCTGTCTCGTCAGGTCGGCGTTCCGTACATCGTGGTGTTCCTGAATAAAGCCGACATGGTCGACGACGCGGAGCTGATCGAGCTGGTTGAAATGGAAATTCGCGAATTGTTGAATCAATACGAATTCCCCGGCGACGACACCCCCATCATTATCGGCTCCGCGCTGAAAGCGTTGGAAGGCGATCAAAGCGAAATCGGCGTGCAATCCGTCGTCAAGCTGGTTGAAGCACTGGACAGCTATATCCCTGAACCAGAGCGCGCGATCGACGGCAAATTCTTGATGCCGATCGAAGACGTCTTCTCGATTTCAGGCCGCGGTACCGTCGTTACCGGTCGTGTAGAGCGTGGGATTATTAAAGTGGGTGAAGAGGTCGAGATCGTCGGCATTCGCGACACGCAGAAAACCACCTGTACCGGTGTAGAAATGTTCCGCAAACTGCTCGATCAAGGCCAAGCGGGCGACAACGTAGGTGTCTTGTTGCGTGGCACCAAACGCGACGACGTCGAACGCGGTCAAGTTCTGGCTCACGTGAACAGCATCAAGCCACACTCGCACTTTAAAGCCGAAATTTACGTGCTGTCCAAGGAAGAGGGTGGTCGTCATACGCCATTTTTCAACGGCTATCGGCCGCAATTTTACTTCCGTACCACCGATGTCACAGGCGCGGTTGAATTGCCGGAAGGCGTCGAAATGGTGATGCCTGGCGACAACATCTCCGTCACCGTCAAATTGATCTCACCGATCGCGATGGAAGACGGTCTGCGCTTTGCAATTCGCGAAGGCGGTCGCACCGTGGGTGCCGGCGTCGTGGCTTC
>NZ_MKMC01000031.1:0-17462 GCF_001856095.1 Methylomonas sp. LWB | reverse complement strand
GTTTCTGGCTTCGAAAATAAAGTGTTGACACTTTCTGAAAGTTCTGTAGAATATGTCGGCTCAACAGGGCGAGATGCTCTGGCTCTTTAACAAGATGAATCGAAATAATTTGTGTGGGTATGTGTGGCGATACGTTTCTGTTAGAAATTATCGGCGCAGAGAATCCACGTCAATTCGCAAGAAACGACGTTCTGTAGTCGAGCCAAGATTGGATGCTAATCTTATTTAGTATCAAGCATTATTAAACTGAAGAGTTTGATCATGGCTCAGATTGAACGCTGGCGGTATGCTTAACACATGCAAGTCGAACGCTGAAGGGTGCTTGCACCCGGATGAGTGGCGGACGGGTGAGTAATGCATAGGAATCTGCCTATTAGTGGGGGATAACGTGGGGAAACTCACGCTAATACCGCATACGATCTACGGATGAAAGCCGGGGACCTTCGGGCCTGGCGCTAATAGATGAGCCTATGTTGGATTAGCTAGTTGGTGGGGTAAAGGCCTACCAAGGCGACGATCCATAGCTGGTCTGAGAGGATGATCAGCCACACTGGGACTGAGACACGGCCCAGACTCCTACGGGAGGCAGCAGTGGGGAATATTGGACAATGGGCGAAAGCCTGATCCAGCAATACCGCGTGTGTGAAGAAGGCCTGAGGGTTGTAAAGCACTTTCAATAGGAAGGAATACCTGCCGGTTAATACCCGGTAGACTGACATTACCTATACAAGAAGCACCGGCTAACTCCGTGCCAGCAGCCGCGGTAATACGGAGGGTGCAAGCGTTAATCGGAATTACTGGGCGTAAAGCGTGCGTAGGCGGTTGTTTAAGTCAGATGTGAAAGCCCTGGGCTTAACCTGGGAACTGCATTTGATACTGGGCAACTAGAGTTTAGTAGAGGGGAGTGGAATTTCAGGTGTAGCGGTGAAATGCGTAGAGATCTGAAGGAACACCAGTGGCGAAGGCGGCTCCCTGGACTAAAACTGACGCTGAGGTACGAAAGCGTGGGTAGCAAACAGGATTAGATACCCTGGTAGTCCACGCCGTAAACGATGTCAACTAACTGTTGGGTTCTTAAAGAACTTAGTAGTGGAGCTAACGTATTAAGTTGACCGCCTGGGGAGTACGGCCGCAAGGCTAAAACTCAAATGAATTGACGGGGGCCCGCACAAGCGGTGGAGCATGTGGTTTAATTCGATGCAACGCGAAGAACCTTACCTACCCTTGACATCCTCGGAACTTGTCAGAGATGACTTGGTGCCTTCGGGAACCGAGAGACAGGTGCTGCATGGCTGTCGTCAGCTCGTGTTGTGAAATGTTGGGTTAAGTCCCGTAACGAGCGCAACCCTTATCCTTAGTTGCCAGCGAGTCAAGTCGGGAACTCTAGGGAGACTGCCGGTGATAAACCGGAGGAAGGTGGGGACGACGTCAAGTCATCATGGCCCTTATGGGTAGGGCTACACACGTGCTACAATGGTCGGTACAGAGGGCAGCAAACTCGCGAGAGCCAGCAAATCCCAAAAAGCCGATCCTAGTCCGGATTGCAGTCTGCAACTCGACTGCATGAAGTCGGAATCGCTAGTAATCGCGGATCAGAATGCCGCGGTGAATACGTTCCCGGGCCTTGTACACACCGCCCGTCACACCATGGGAGTGGGTTGCAAAAGAAGTAGGTAGTTTAACCTTCGGGAGGGCGCTTACCACTTTGTGATTCATGACTGGGGTGAAGTCGTAACAAGGTAGCCCTAGGGGAACCTGGGGCTGGATCACCTCCTTACAAAGACAGAACACTGTCACACGTACTCACAACAAATTATTTCGATTGAAAGACGCACCTGGGTCTGTAGCTCAGTTGGTTAGAGCGCACCCCTGATAAGGGTGAGGTCGGAGGTTCAAATCCTCCCAGACCCACCAACTAACGAAAAGGCGAAAGTCTGAATCTATTCGGGGCCATAGCTCAGCTGGGAGAGCGCCTGCCTTGCACGCAGGAGGTCGGGAGTTCGATCCTCCCTGGCTCCACCATCACGTGACGTCGATCTTAAGCCAAGATATCAACATCAACGCTATACAGCTTTTCGGTTAATAACCCAAGGCTCGATAGCATTGATATTCGTATCAATACGCTCTTTAACAATATGGAAATCTGTAACCTAAGTCTTGATCGGCTAACGATCAATACTTAAAAACGAGTTGCGGGCGGTAGCCAGCGGCTTTCGAAAGAAAGCGGCCCAAAACCTCCGTAAAACGTTCTCAAGCAACATCAGCGAACATGTCAGCGACTAAAAACCTTAATACAGACGTATTCGGGTTATATGGTCAAGTGAATAAGCGCATACGGTGGATGCCTAGGCAGTAAGAGGCGATGAAAGACGTGGTAGCCTGCGAAAAGCGTCGGGGAGGTGGCAAACAACCTGTGATCCGGCGATGTCTGAATGGGGAAACCCGGCGAGGATAACCTCGTCATCTTTGAGTGAATACATAGCTCACTGAAGCGAACCCGGAGAACTGAAACATCTAAGTACCCGGAGGAAAAGAAATCAACCGAGATTCCCTAAGTAGTGGCGAGCGAACGGGGACTAGCCCTTAAGCTAGGATAAGGTTAGTGGAACGGTCTGGAAAGTCCGGCGATACAGGGTGATAGCCCCGTACACGAAAACCTTTTTTTAGTGAAATCGAGTAGGTCGGCGCACGTGAAACGTTGACTGAATATGGGGGGACCATCCTCCAAGGCTAAATACTCCTTACTGACCGATAGTGAACCAGTACCGTGAGGGAAAGGCGAAAAGAACCGCGGAGAGCGGAGTGAAATAGAACCTGAAACCGTATGCGTACAAGCAGTGGGAGCCCCTTCGTGGGGTGACTGCGTACCTTTTGTATAATGGGTCAGCGACTTACATTTTGTGGCAAGCTTAACCGAATAGGGGAGGCGTAGGGAAACCGAGTCTTAATAGGGCGTTGAGTCGCAAGGTGTAGACCCGAAACCGGGCGATCTATCCATGACCAGGTTGAAGGTGTGGTAACACACACTGGAGGACCGAACCCACTCCCGTTGAAAAGGTAGGGGATGAGTTGTGGATCGGAGTGAAAGGCTAATCAAGCTCGGAGATAGCTGGTTCTCCTCGAAAGCTATTTAGGTAGCGCCTCGTGTATCACTGCTGGGGGTAGAGCACTGTTTCGGCTAGGGGGTCATCCCGACTTACCAACCCGATGCAAACTCCGAATACCAGCAAGTGTCAGCACGGGAGACACACGGCGGGTGATAAGGTCCGTCGTGAAAAGGGAAACAGCCCAGACCGTCAGCTAAGGTCCCCAAATCTATGCTCAGTGGGAAACGATGTGGAAAGGCACAGACAGCCAGGAGGTTGGCTTAGAAGCAGCCATCCTTTAAAGAAAGCGTAATAGCTCACTGGTCGAGTCGGTCTGCGCGGAAGATTTACCGGGGCTAAGCATAGTACCGAAGCTACGGATTCACGCTTTGCGTGAGTGGTAGAGGAGCGTTCCGTACGCCTGCGAAGGTCGATTGAGAAGTCGGCTGGAGGTATCGGAAGTGCGAATGCTGACATAAGTAACGATAAAGGGGGTGAAAAACCCCCTCGCCGTAAACCCAAGGTTTCCTGCGCAACGTTAATCGACGCAGGGTTAGTCGGCACCTAAGGCGAGGCCGAAAGGCGTAGTCGATGGAAAACAGGTTAATATTCCTGTACCAGTTGTAACTGCGATGGGGTGACGGAGAAGGCTATATCAGCGGTCGGTTGGAAGTGGCCGTTTAAGCGTGTAGGCAGGCATCTTAGGCAAATCCGGGATGCTATATGCTGAGGCGTGATGACGAGTGTCTCGAAAGAAACGCGAAGTGATAGATGCCCTGCTTCCAGGAAAAACCTCTAAGCTTCAGGTTACAAGTGGCCGTACCCTAAACCGACACAGGTGGGTGGGATGAAAATTCTAAGGCGCTTGAGAGAACCCAGGTGAAGGAACTAGGCAAAATGATACCGTAACTTCGGGAGAAGGTATGCCGTTGATAAGTGAAGTCCCTCGCGGATGGAGCGTAAGGCGGTTGCAAAAAATCGGTGGCTGCGACTGTTTAGCAAAAACATAGCACTCTGCAAACACGAAAGTGGACGTATAGGGTGTGACGCCTGCCCGGTGCTGGAAGGTTAATTGATGGGGTTAGCGTAAGCGAAGCTCTTGATCGAAGCCCCAGTAAACGGCGGCCGTAACTATAACGGTCCTAAGGTAGCGAAATTCCTTGTCGGGTAAGTTCCGACCTGCACGAATGGCGTAACGATGGCCACACTGTCTCCACCTGGGACTCAGTGAAATTGAAATCGCTGTGAAGATGCAGTGTACCCGCGGCTAGACGGAAAGACCCCGTGCACCTTTACTATAGCTTGACACTGGACTTTGAACCTACTTGTGTAGGATAGGTGGGAGGCTTTGAAGCGGGAACGCCAGTTCTCGTGGAGCCAACCTTGAAATACCACCCTGGTATGTTTGGAGTTCTAACCTCGATCCATTATCTGGATTAGGGACAGTGTCTGGTGGGTAGTTTGACTGGGGCGGTCTCCTCCCAAAGAGTAACGGAGGAGCACGAAGGTACCCTCAGCCTGGTCGGAAATCAGGCAATGAGTGCAAAGGCATAAGGGTGCTTGACTGCGAGACGGACAAGTCGAGCAGGTACGAAAGTAGGTCTTAGTGATCCGGTGGTTCTGTATGGAAGGGCCATCGCTCAACGGATAAAAGGTACGCCGGGGATAACAGGCTGATACCGCCCAAGAGTTCATATCGACGGCGGTGTTTGGCACCTCGATGTCGGCTCATCACATCCTGGGGCTGAAGCAGGTCCCAAGGGTATGGCTGTTCGCCATTTAAAGTGGTACGCGAGCTGGGTTCAGAACGTCGTGAGACAGTTCGGTCCCTATCTGCCGTGGGCGTTTGAGATTTGAGGGAAGCTGCTTCTAGTACGAGAGGACCGAAGTGGACGAACCTCTGGTGTTCCAGTTGTCCTGCCAAGGGCATTGCTGGGTAGCCACGTTCGGACAGGATAACCGCTGAAAGCATCTAAGCGGGAAGCCCCTCCCAAGATGAGATCTCACTGGGACTTTAAGTCCCCTGAAGGGCCGTTGGAGACGACAACGTTGATAGGCACGGTGTGGAAGTCCAGTAATGGGCGTAGCTAACGTGTACTAATTGCCCGTGAGGCTTGACCATATAACACCCAATGCGTTTGGGTAACGTCAAATGACGATCGCTGAAAACAACGCAAGAGAACGAACTCGATACAGATTTCCATGAAAAGCAGGTCAAAGGCAAAACCACGTAAGCGCGAATATCTGCACACGCGGTGGTTAGCGTAGTAAATGCCTGAAGGCTAAGCTAGACGGCTTAACCCGACCTGTTGCATGACAGTTGGTCAACAACCAACTTAACCAGTTTGCTTGGTGAACATAGCAAGCGTGAACCACCCGATCCCATCCCGAACTCGGAAGTGAAACCGCTTAGCGCCGATGATAGTGTGGCAGGTTGCCATGTGAAAGTAGGTCATCGCCAAGCGCCTATACCTAAAGCCCGCCTATTAATCATCTAATAGGCGGGCTTTTTTTGTGCGCATAATAAATTGTAAGAGCCCTTTTAGCCACGTCTATCACTCCTGATTAAAAGCTCTGAATATAGTGTCCACTTATAACAAGGTGGACACCTACGATGGAGAACAAGAGACGATTATCGCGACCGCTAATGGTGGGACATCGGAGTCATGGCCGTTGTCGCTATGATCCGGAAGTAAAACGGGAGCTCGGTGAAGCCTATCTGCAGCCGGGTGTTTCGGCAGCCTTGATGGCACTGGAACACGGCATCAATGCCAATCTGATGCACAAATGGATTAACCGGCACTGTGAAAATGTCAGCCCAGCCCAGTACCCCAGCCATACGATCGGCCTTTGCACCGGTGCTGTCAATGGCGGCACCGAAGTCAGTAGACAACACCGCCCTCACCACTCAAGCCAGCACGGGTTCGGTGAGTAAGCCTTTGGGGATAGATGCGCGCCGGTGGCGGCGTGATCCGGATGCTGTTGTCGCAGCACGGACAGGCATATTTGATGCGCTAATATTGAATAATGTGGATTTGCTGCGGCACGATATCGAGTTGCTCACTGATGTTAGCGTCGATTTCCACCAGGCGTGTGCCGTCATGGGCGCAGATGTGCTCGGCTTCCGCTAGTTCATGGCGCACAATCTCGCGAGGCAGGAGGGGATCGAGCGGTTTGCGGCAGCGTTTCTTGCGACAATGGCCCGCCACTTCGACCGCTTCAGGTGTGGTTTCCTCGGCCACCGGTGTAGCGTTGGGTGCCAGCGCTTCGGCTTCGTTCAGAAACAGATCGCGCTGAGCCAGATTCGCTCTGGCCTCGGACTTGGCCGCATACAGACGATGCAACAGTTTGATCCGATCCCGCCGCCGATTGCTGAACACATAGATCGCCGGTTCAAACGGATTCAAGCCTAATGCCTGCTCGACCAGCAATGCCAAACCATTGATGGCCTTACGGCCATTGACCGGTTCGCGGTGCAAGTAGATCTTTAATCCCGGCTCGAAGGGAACACAGCAAGGCGGCCAGACCGTTCAATACATTCAATAAAGGGGATAGATCGGTCAAGCTAACCTCTTGCAATTCCAGTTTAACGCCATTCGATAAGGCTATATTGAAGCTGCTGCTGGAGCCGCTATTTGAACCGCAATTTTCGCCGCACAGTTTGCTTCCGTCCGGGACGGATTCCACATCAAGCGGCACATCAACAGCGGCAAGCAGTACGTGGTGGATATTGATTTATCGAAATTCTTTGATCGAATCTATCGTGACCGGTCGATTGCTCGCATGGGATAACGGATCACCGACAAACGCATACTGCGCCTGATCGGCCTGACGCTGCGAAGTGGCATCCTGATCGGTGGTGGTACGGACGAAGAAGGGGCGATGCAAGGCGGGCCGCTATCCGAATAAACTGCTACCGCTTTGTCCGAAAAGCCAATCGCGTGGTTTAAAGGGCATGCAATGCAAAGTACCCTACAAATTTGACAAAAACCGACTGTTGCTGGAGCGTCCTTGCTCGGAAAATGCCAGAACTGTGACGCGGGCGTATTAAAGTTTGGCGTTTTTTTGCCGTCAGTTAGTTTTGAATCGACTATATTATTTCCATCTAGTTCTTGTGGTCTACTCGGGGCATGCTTTTAGGCCCATGAGTTGAGCGGTTGTGCTGATGCGATCGAAACACAACGTCGACCGGAAAGCGGCACTCTAATTCGTAACGGGTAAAATGAGTTTATAGGCGATAGTCGCAACCGACTTCGCTGCCTTAAGAATACGGGCAGGCCACAACTCTCATTCATTTCAGTTAAGTGGAATCGTATGCAACCGAACCATCGAAATCGCAACGTCAGCCTTGTTCCGCTTCGTGCCGGCGCCTTAGCTTCATTAATCAGTTACTTAGCGGTCGGTCACGCGGTCGAGGTGGTTCCCGAGGCCGGCTCGATTTTGCGAAATATCAAACCCGAATCGATTTTGCCGGGCAACTCGCAAGTCCCGTTCGAAATATCGGAACAACCGGCGCCTGCCGGTGAAAGCGACATCCGCATCCAAGTCAAGGGTTGGAAGATCAGCGGCGCAGTGTTGATTAGCGAGGCCGATCTGCAGTCGTTTCTAAAAGACTATATCGGCAAGGACTTGAACTTGCTTGAACTGCGCAAAATCACTCGCGATATCGCGGCGTATTACCAGCAACGTGGTTTTTTCGCCCGCGCGCTATTGCCAGCTCAGCAAATTCGCGACGGTATCGTCGAAATCCTGATCCGCGAAGCCACCCTGGGCAAGGTCGAAGTCGACGACTCGGCTAACACTTACCGAAACGACATTCCCCGACAAACGATGTTGGCGGCTCAGCCGGCGGGAGAAGCCTTGCGGCTGGCCGATATGCAGCGCGGTATTTTGCTGTTGAACGACCTGACCGGCGGCACGGTATCGTCTACCCTGAAAGCCGGCGCGAGAGCGGGTGAATCCGACCTGCTGTTGAAAATCGACCCCAGCAACCTAATCAGCGGCTCCGTGGATTACAGCAATACCGGCGTGCGTTCGGTCGGCATGAACCAATTCGGTGGGTCTCTGAACCTCAATAACCCCTTGCGTTTGGGCGACTTGGCGACGTTGCGCGTTCAGGGCGGCAGCGGCAACGTTTACGGGCGGGTCGCTTATTCGTTGCCGGTGGGTTACTCCGGGCTACGGGTTGGTTTGGCGGCGTCCGCGTTGGACTATACCTTGGGCGAACCCTTTCAGTCGTTGGACGCTCAAGGCTCGGCCTGGACCGGCGGCACTTTCGCGACCTATCCGCTGCTGCGCGGGGTGAGTACGAATCTGTACGTTGCCAGCGGTTTCGACGATCGCCACTACTACAATACCAGCCTTGCTAGCGTGGTCAGCGACAAAGAAGTGCAAAGCGGTTACGTCGGCCTGAGCGGCGACCATCAAGACGATTGGCTCGGCGGTGCGGTGACCTTGTTCGGCGCGACCATGGTGGCCGGCAATCTGGATTTGTCGGGCAGTCCAGTCGATCAAGCCCAAAATCGGGCCACGGCTCGAGCCGGCGGCGCCTATCAAAAATTCTCGCTTAATGCTTCCCGCCTGCAAGGTCTGACCGACAAATTACGCTTGTACGCCGGTTTCAGCGGACAGTTGGCCACCAAAAACCTGGATTCCTCCGAAAAATTCAGCCTGGGCGGCCCCTTCGGCATCAGAGCCTATCCGGTCAACGAAGCCCTCGGCGATGAGGGCTATCTGATGAATTTCGAATTGCGCTACGAAGTTTACGAACATGTCGAGTTGGTCGGTTTCATCGACCACGGCGGCATCACGTTGCATAACGATCTTTGGCCGAATGCCACCGAAGGCGTTCCCAATCACTACACGCTCAGCGGCGGCGGTGTCGGTATCAACTGGACGGTCCCCGGCAATTTCGTCATCCGCGGCAGCGTTGCTCAACGCATAGGCGCCAACCCAGCGCGCTCTACGGACGGCAACGACTCGGACGGAACTTACAAAACGCCTCATTTTTGGGTCAGCCTGAGCAAAGCGTTTTAAGCGTCTTCGGGCTCCGTTTTTCCACCAACTCAACCTGCGATACCACCGTGGACAACCAATTGCTATTTTATAAACGCATCGTCAGCCTGAACCCCGCCGCTCACGGTCGGTTGCATATCGTGCCGTCCGACGATGTAGGATATGCGCGAGTTAGTAACTCGGTACCGCTGATTGGTCCGGAATTCGGCGAAGCCGGCAAGGAATACCCGATCGCCTTCGCCAAAGCCGGCGACGGGCACTTTGTCCCGGTCGCGGTGCTGGGCTTGAACGATGGCGAAAACCTGTTCGTCAATGGTGCCGGTCGCTGGGCTGGTCATTACATACCCGCCTTCGTCCGCCGATACCCGTTCGTACCCGCCGAGCAAGCCGAAGACAAGCAATTGATCGTTTGTTTTGACGACACTAGCCCACGTTTTAACGAAACGGCCGGCGAGCCTTTGTTGGTCGACGGCGAACCGTCGGCTTACCTGCAACAAATCATCGCCTTTTTGCGGGAGTTCCACGCCGAATCGCAACGGACTGCGCAATTCGCCGCCACCTTGCACGAATTGGACCTCTTAACCGAGCGTCGCGCCGATGCGGTATCACCGAGCGGCGAGCGTTACTCGTTGTCCGGTCTTTGGATAGTGGATGAGGCGCGCTTCCAAAAAATCAGCCGGGATGCGTTGGACAGCCTGTTCCAAACCGGAGCGCTGGGATTGATCTATCTGCACTTGGCGTCGTTGAGCAATTTTGCCCGCCTGTTGGAACGCAAAGCCGCCGCAAGCACCGAAAAACCGCACTGATTCGAGAGGACAGTCTTATGACCGGATATGCCTACCAAAGTCGCACGCCGCACTTCAACCGTCATCCGCTGGTGCTGGCAATACAAATCGCCTTGGCCGGTGCTTGGCAGCCGGCCTTGGCCGAATTGGCCGGCAATGCGCTGCCTAATGGCGGCCAGGTGACGTCGGGACAGGCACAAATCCACCAAAACGGCGCTCGGATGGATGTCGTACAAGGCAGTCAGAAAGCCATCATCAACTGGCAGAGCTACAACATCGGTGCCAATGCCCACGTGGATTATCAACAACCTAACGCCCACTCGATTGCGCTGAATCGGGTGACGTCCGGCGAAGCGTCGGTCATTGCCGGTCGATTGACCGCCAACGGCCAAGTGTTTCTGGTGAACCCTAACGGCGTGCTGTTTGCCAAGGGCGCCCAAGTCGACGTTGGTGCGATGGCCGCGTCGACGATGAACATCAGCGATGCCGATTTTCGTGCCGGAAATTACCATTTCAAGCGCGACGGCGGCGATACCGGCGTTGTCAACCAGGGCGAAATCCGTGTCAAGGACGGCGGATACGTGGCCTTGCTGGCCCCTAGCGTCAGCAACGAAGGTCTGGTCCAGGCCCGTTTGGGCACGGTAGCGTTGGCCGGCGGTGATGGCGTAACACTGGAATTGGACGAAGGTAAACTGGTCAATGTTCAGGTCGATCCCGCCACCGTCAATACGCTGATCGAGAATAAGCAGCTGATCCGCGCCGATGGCGGTCGGGTCATTATGACCGCCAGCGCCGCCGACCAATTGCGCGGCGCAGCGATTAACAACAGCGGCGTGGTCGAGGCCAAATCCCTAGTCAATCGCGGCGGTTCGATAGAACTGATCGGCGACGAAGTCAGTAACAGCGGTACACTGGACGTGTCCGCCGCCGAGAATACTCATGGCGGCAATGTCGTCGAGCATGGCCAGTTGGTTGTCGACACCGGCACGGTCCGCGCCGACGGTAATAGCGGCGGCGATATTCGCCTGACAGGTGATCGGGTGCTGCAAGCCGGAACGCTTAGCGCCGAGGGTACCGTCTCCCACGGCGGCCGAATCACGATCGCCGCCGACAGTCGAGTCATCCAGACCGCGTCCGCGAAACTGTCGACTAAGGGAACCAAAAATGGCGGCGACATCGCAGTGACCGCAGGCGGCCAGGGTGGCGTATTCAGCTCCGCTACCCTGGATGCCAGTGGCGTTTCCGGACAGGGTGGCAAGATCACCGTCACCGGCGGCAAAGACGTCACTTTGGCTGCCGCGACGCTCACCGCCAACGGCGCCAAGGGCGGCGGCAAAATCAGTATCGGCGGCGGTTTTCATGGCAAGGACGCGGCGGTTCGCAACGCAACGTTGGTCCGGATCAACCCCTTTACCCAGTTGCAAGCCGATGCTACCGCAAAAGGCGACGGCGGCGACATCGTGGTTTGGTCGGACCAGAATACCGATTTTTACGGCAATATATCCGCCAAGGGCGGTCAGAACGGTGGCGACGGCGGTACCGTTGAGGTGTCTTCGCACGATACGCTGATCTTCGGCGGTAGCGTGGCGACGGCCGCGCCCAAGGGCCGCAACGGCAATCTGTTGCTGGACCCGCGCAACATCACGATAGATAACAGCGGCAAATACCCGCAATTCGAATTCGAAGACCCCAACCCCACCAATACACTGGGCGTTACCTCCGGTTTCGGTACCGGGACCTCGGTGCTGTGGAGCACGAACGTGGTGGTCACCAACCCCTACGACGACTTCGGCGGTCAGGATGCCGGCGCGGTCTATTTATATAACGGTTGGTCCGGCGCGTTGTTGGCGACGTTGACCGGCAGCCACGCCGACGATCGCTTGGGCAGCGGCGGTATCACCCTGCTTGTTAGCCAAAATACCAACACTAACGTCAACGTCTCGTTCAATTCGCAGGGCAACTTTTTGATTTCCAGTCCGCATTGGGACGGCGGCAAGGGGGCGGTGACTTGGTCCAGCGGAACCACGGGGCTGAGCGGAACGGTGACGTCGTCCAACAGTTTGGTCGGCAGTTCGGCGAGCGACGCGGTGGGCAGCGGCAGCATTGTGTTGATCGACAACTACTACGGCACCGCCAGCCATGCGTGGAACAACGAAAACGGCTATTTAAAATATCTGGTGCTCAATCCTCAGTGGAATACCAATACCGGTGCCGTGACGATGGGTAGCGCTTTGAGCGGAATATCCGGTGTCATTTCATCTTCCAACAGTCTGGTAGGTGGTGCCGCTGGGGACCAAATCGGCAGTAGCGGGGTCACGCAATTTGTCACCGAGTTTCACGATTACAACAGTAGCGGCGCGTTGATTACCGCCACCGAGTATTACCGAAATTTTTTCGCGATCGCCAGTCCGCATTGGCAAAACGGTGCCAGCGCCGATGCCGGCGCGGTCACTTGGGCTAGCGGTTCCGCCGCATTGACAGGTACCGTTTCTTCGTCGAACAGTCTGGTCGGGGGCAATGCCAACGACCAGATCGGTAGCGGCGACATCAAAGTGCTTTATTACACCAGCAGCACCAACTACAACAGTCAACCTAGCGACACCCCGCCGCATGGCCACGTGAATACTTACCGTACCGACGCCGCTTACGTGGTCGCCAGTCCGCACTGGAACGGCGACAAAGGTTCGGTCACTTGGCTCGACGGCGCGACCGGTTACGCGTCCGGTGGAGCGACAGCCGGTTTCGCCGTTTCTTCGGCTAATAGCTTGGTTGGCGCGACCGCAGGCGATTTGGTCGGTAGCGGCGGCATCCAAGTCCTCAGCCACTACACGAGCCGCAATCAGGATACAGGATACACCTCGACGCACCCTTATTATCTAATTCTAAGCCCGCACTTCAACAACGGAGGATCGACCGCCGATGCAGGTGCGATTACCTGGGGCGACGGTCGCAATATCTCCTACGGCACCATCACCACAACGAACTACCTCGGCAACACCTTAACCAATATTCCGACCGAAACTACTACTAACAACGGCGGCGTGTCCGGCGTCATCGGCAGCGGCAATAGTTTGGTCGGCAGTCACGCCGGCGACCAGGTCGGCAGTGGCGGCGTCACCGACCTTGGACAAGACCCCGGCTATGTGGTCCTTAGCCCGCTGTGGAACAGCAGCGCTGGTGCGGTTACCTTCTGGGATGCTACTGCCACCAAGACCGGGACTCTAGGTTCGGCTAACAGTCTGGTCGGCTCGACCGCCAACGATCATGTCGGCGGCGGCGGTATTTTGCTGAAAAGCGGTTATTACTTAGTGTTGAGCCCAAATTGGGATAACGGTGGAGCGACCGACGCCGGCGCGATTACCTGGGGCAGCAAGTCCAGCGGTGTCAGCGGCGCGGTCGGCGCGGGAAACAGCCTTGTCGGCAGCACCGCCAACGATGGCGTAGGCAGCGACGTCAATAATATCGTCGATGTGGGCGTGGCCGATTACGTGGTCCTAACGCCCACCTGGGATAACGGCGGTAATGCCGACGCCGGCGCTGCCTCTTGGGGTAGTTCCGGCAGCGGCGTCAGTGGCGCGATCAGTAGTAGCAACAGCTTGATCGGTAGTCACGCCAACGATCGGGTCGGTAGTGGCGGCGTCGTGGCAACTTATAACGGTGTCGATACCGCGGATAGCTGGTCCTATACCTACTACTACAGCGTGATCAGTCCACACTGGAACGCCGATCGCGGGGCGGTCACGATGGGCGCCGAAGCTAGCGGCATTCAAGGCACTGTCGGTTCCGGCAACAGCTTGGTCGGCGATACCGCCGGCGACCAAGTCGGCAGTGGAGGTGTCAAGGCCGGCCAATACACGACGCTGACCTACAACGGGAGCTCCTGGTCCGGCACCCGCATTGCTTATTATTTGGTTATTAGCCCCAATTGGAGCGACGGCGGCACCGCGAACGTCGGAGCCGTCACCAAAACCGCCGCCGCGACCGGCATAACCGGGAGTATCAGCTCGGCAAACAGCTTGATCGGCGGCACCGCGGGCGATCAAATTGGCAGTGGCGGCATCACGCTGTTGCCTTACGACTGGACAACCGGACCGGCCAACGCCAACGGTCAAAAGCAATATCATCTGGATTACTACGCGATCGTCAGCCCTAATTGGGATAACGGCGCCATCGCCGACGCCGGCGCGGTTACTTGGGGCAGTGTCACAACCACGGCAGGCGCGGCTTCCCCGCTGACAGGTAACGCCAGCGCGGCTAACAGTTTGGTTGGCACGCACGCCAACGATCGTGTCGGTAGCGGCGGTGTCGTTGCCCTCCCGGCGGAATATAACAACACGACGCGACTAGGCTACGTCGTCATCAGTCCGAACTGGGGGAACGGCACCGACAGCCAATTGGGTGCGGTGACCTGGGGTAGCCGCTTGACGGGTTTGCTCGGCGCCGTCAGCGCCGGCAACAGCTTGATCGGAGCCACGGCGGGTGACCAAATCGGCAGCGGCGGCGTCACGGTTTTGACCAACGGTTACGATCCTGTCAACAGTGTCTACACCTATAACTACTTGGTCTTAAGCCCGCACTGGCATAGTGGCGCCAACGCCGATGCCGGTGCCGTGACCTGGGTCGCCGAAAAAACCGGCTTTGCTTACGGCGAGAGCAGCCAGGGCGCCGTCGTCGGCATCGGCAACAGTTTGGTCGGCAGTCACGCCGGCGACCAAGTCGGCAGTGACGGCGTCATCGATCTGGGCGTCTCGTATCTGGTGGGTAGCCGGCATTGGCACAACGGTTCGGCCGCGGACGCCGGCGCGTTGTCTTGGGCGCGGGCCAGTATCGGCGGAGCCGGCGCGGTGTCCGCCAGCAATAGTTTGATCGGCAGCTACAGCAATCAGGATGTCGGCCTGAACCAAGTCCGATTAACGGTTAACTACAATACCTACTATTACGACTATCTGGTCATCGATACCGATTGGCGCAATGGCGGATTGGCGAACGCGGGCGCGGTGACCTACGGCGACGCCTTTTATGGCATCTTCGGCGAGGTATCGGTCGCGAACAGCGTTGTCGGCACCACCGCCAATAGCGGCATCAGCTTCGATACCGGCGGACCCTGGGTCGATTACTATCAATATGCCGGCACCAACTATTTCAGCTTGCTGCCCGGCTTTGCCTACGATCACGGCGATACCTTCGTGGTCAGCTTCGCCAACGAGAACACCGGCCGGGTCACCTCGGGCGCCACCGATCCGAGTCGCATCACCTACGGCATGGCGATCGGCAAGGACATGACCATTGCACCGGGCGTGTTGACCAATTTGCTCGGGTGGGGCACCAACGTCACGCTACAAGCCAGCAACGACATTACGGTTAACAGCGCCCTCAACGTCGCCGGGCTTTTCAGTTCGTCCGCGACGTTGAAATTGGAAGCGGGCCGCAGCATTTATGTCAATGCCGATATCACCACCGACGGCGGCAATTTAGTGTTGCACGCCAACGATTTGGCCGCCAACGGCGTCGTCGACGCCGATCGCTCGGCCGGGAATGCGGTTATCGAATTGGCCCACGGCATTACGATAGATGCCGGCGCCGGTTCGGTCACCATGGAATTGCGCGACGGTACAGGCAACACCGAGGACGACAGCGGCAACATCACGCTGGCGGGACAAATCCTGGCCGATACCATCAGCATTGTCCATCGCGGCACCGGAGGCGCGAGCGGCAGCAAGAATATCGTTTTGAACAGCGGTGCCGGCTTGACGGCCAACGGCAGCGGGGACGCGCTGGTTTTGGCGGCCGCCAGCGGCGGCGAACTGGTCAATAATGTCGGCAGCGGCGTACTCTCCGCCGCCAACGGTCGTTGGTTGGTGTATATGCACAGCCCATCCGGATCGACGGAAGGCGGACTTACCGGCGCGGCCGGTTCGGCACTACCGAGGCTTTACAACAAAACCTACGACGGCGACCTGCCGGGAACGATCGTCGCGGGCAATCACCTGATCTACGACTATCAGCCTAGCTTGAGCGTCGATGTCGGCAACATCAGCAAAACCTACGGCGATGCCGATCCGAGTGCGAGCAGCGCCTTTTCCGGCTACGTCAACGACGACGGCGTGACGGACTCGGCCACGGTCGCGGGTTTAAGCGGCACGCCCAGTTTTAGTATCGTCGGCGGTACCGCCGGCACAGGTCGCGAGGTCGGTAGCTACACGGTCAACGGTGCGGTCGGCTCGGCCGCGATCAGTGGCGGGGCCGGTTATTCGACGACGATAGGCACCGGCGGCGCCAGCGGAACCTTAACGGTCAACAAAAAAACGTTGACCGTGACCGCCAGCAACGACGGTCGCGCATACAACGGCTCGGGCTATAGCGGTGGCCATGGCGTCAATATTACCGGCTTCGTCAACAGCGAAACCTCAAGTGTATTGGGCGGCAGCGTCAGTTACGGCGGAACCTCGCAAGGTGCCACCAACGCGGGTAGCTACACGATCACCGCGAGCGGCTATACCGCGAGCAACTACGATTTCAGTTATGTCGACGGCACCTTAACGATCACGCCCTTCGTCGTCAGCCTGACCGGCAGCCGGACCTATAACGGCAGCACCAACGTGGCGGCCGGCATCTTCTCGGCGGGGAGTTTGGTCGGTAGCGAAACCCTGAACCTGAGCGGCACCGGCACCATTGCCAGCAAAAACGTCGGCACCGGCAAAACCGTGACGCTGGGGACTTTGGCGCTGGCCGACGGCACGAACGGCGGCTTGGCCAGCAACTACACGCTGAGCGGCGGCACCCATACCGCGGATATTTCAGCGGCCAGCTTGACCGTCAGTACCAGCGACGTCAGCAAGGCCTACGACGGCGGCACCACGGCGGCCGGCACCGCAACCATCACGAGCGGCTCGCTGTACGGCAGCGACAGCCTCGGCGGCGGCACCTTTGCCTTTAGCGACAAAAACGTCGGCAGCGGCAACAAGACGGTGACCGTGAGCGGGGTGACCGTCAGCGACGGCAACAGCGGCGCCAACTATTCGGTGAGCTATGCCAATAACACCACCAGCACCATCACGCCCTTCGTCGTCAGCCTGACCGGCAGCCGGACCTATAACGGCAGCACCAACGTGGCGGCCGGCATCTTCTCGGCGGGGAGTTTGGTCGGTAGCGAAACCCTGAACCTGAGCGGCACCGGCACCATTGCCAGCAAAAACGTCGGCACCGGCAAAGCGGTGACGCTGGGGACTTTGGCGCTGGCCGACGGCACGAACGGCGGCTTGGCCAGCAACTACACGCTGAGCGGCGGCACCCATACCGCGGATATTTCAGCGGCCAGCTTGACCGTCAGCACCAGCGACGTCAGCAAAGCCTACGACGGCGGCACCAGTGCGGCCGGCACCGCAACCATCACGAGCGGCTCGCTGTACGGCAGCGACAGCCTCGGCGGCGGCACCTTTGCCTTTAGCGACAAAAACGTCGGCAGCGGCAACAAGACGGTGACCGTGAGCGGGGTGACCGTCAGCGACGGCAACAGCGGCGCCAACTATTCGGTGAGCTATGCCAATAACACCACCAGCACCATCACGCCCTTCGT
>NZ_MKMC01000030.1:0-19719 GCF_001856095.1 Methylomonas sp. LWB | reverse complement strand
TTGCCGTAGGCATCGTAATCGAACGAAGCGACCGTCGCCCCGGTATTCATCAACTGCACGTCACGCACCGAGCCTAAATGGTCTCGGGCATAATAAAGCCGCACATTGCCCGCAGTTCTGACCTCCCCTTCGGGATAATAACGCCGTGCCACCGAGTCCGTGGCTGAGCGGGCTTGACACAGAGTGTCGCCGCACCACAGATAGCGCATAACCGATGGCGCCATCACACCGTTACTGGATGTGATCGAAATCCGCCGGTCCAAACCGTCGTACGCGAACTGGTAATAGAAGCCCGGTTGTCCGGTCAACGCGACTTTGACCAGACGATTTTCCGCATCCCAGGCATAGTTACGCACGCCGTCGTTGGTGAGGTTGCCGTTGGCGTCGTAGGTATTGCTTTGGGTGTTGACGGCAGTGGCTTGATTCAAGCCATTGACCGCGATCGAGTTATTGCCTTTCGGCGTGTCAATGCCGGTCAGGTTGTCGCCAGCGTCATAGGCGTAGCGGTATTGATCGCCGCTGGAGACATCCACCGAGGTCAGTCGGTCTGCATCGTCATAGCCATAGGTATAGTCTTTGGCGGCCCAGTTTCCGCTTAAGGTCGTGGTTTCGTTGATTTGGCTGATCCGATTTTCCGGCGTGGTGACATAGCCGTAGCTACGCGCGGCGCCGATATGTTGGATGCCCAATAAACGCCGGTCGTTCTGGTTGTCATCGTACTCCAAAGTCGCGCCAACCTTGCCGGTGCTGTCTTGCAGAGCGGTCAATTGACCGGTTTCGCCGAGATAGGTTTGGGCAAAATTACCCAACGGGTTGTTGTGATTGATCAAACGGCCCAGCGCATCGTAACCGAACGTTTCGCTACTGGCATCCACGGTACGTTTCACTATCCGGCCCAATTCGTCGTACTGGTAAGCGAGGGTGTCGTTGTTAAAAGGACCGTCTGTTTGGCTCAGTTTTAGTGCGCCTAATTGGCCAATAGCCCGATATTGGTACTGCGTGGTGCCGGTGCCGTCGGTCATCGACGCCACTCTAGGGAACCAAGGATCGTAGCTAAAACTGACGTTCGGCGTGGTATTGACTGCATTGCTGTAAGTCAGCGCCGTCGGTTTATCGTCCTTGGCATAGGTGAAGGTTTTCTTTTGACCCAGCGCGTCAGTCACCGATTTGAGTCGGCTAGTCGTCGCTTCATAGGCAAACGTGGTTTGTTTGCCGTCGGCATAGGTTTTAGCCGTGACCCGACTTTGAATGTCGCGGCTCCAGCTGGTGACGTTGCCGTTGCCGTCGGTCAGGCTTTTTAAGGTTTGATTAGGGAAGTAGCCATACTGCGTTTGATGTCCTAACGGATCGGTTTCGGCAACCAAATTGCGCACCGCATCGTAGCTGTAATGCGTGACGCGGCCTTCGCGGTCGGTCACCGACACCTTGTCGAGCTTGTCCCAGGTGGTGGTTTGCGTGGTGCCGTCCGGATAGGTGATTTTAACCAGGCGGTCGAAGTCGTCGTAGCTGTACGCCAGGGTACGGCCTTCCGAATCGGTACGGGTTGCCACCCGACCATAGCTGTCGTAAGTCAGACTTAACTGAGTGTTGCCATTGGCATTGGTGACTTGAGTCAAATAACCGAGATTGTCGTAGTTGTAGCTGGTTATTTGGCCTAACGGGTCTTTCACTTCTGTCAGTTGGCCGGCGCTGTTATAGCTGTAAAAGGTCGTTTGTCCGGCGGCATCGGTCGAGGTTAACGGCAAATGCTGGCTGTTATAGGTATATTTGGCGATTGTGGTATAGGTGTTCGCCGCCGTTTTTTGGTCGATCTGTATTGGATCAATTTGATTGGCGGCGTAGGTGATTTTGGTATCGCGGCCCAGCGCATCGATTCGTTCGGTCACTTGCCCCAGACCGTTGTAACTGGTCTGAGTCAATTGGGTCGTGCCGTCGTCCAGGACCCGTCCTTGACGGGTGGGCTGATCATAGGTGCCGGACACCGCAGTGCCCAACCCGCCATTCGGTTGTCCTGGGTAATTGAACCAAATCCGATTTTCCAGTGGGTATTTAATGCTTTCCACGGGCTGGCAGGTAACCCCGGTATTTTGCGCACAATGGGTCCAATGCTTGATGCGGGCCTTGGTGTAATTCCCCGCCGCAATTTTATAGGCGTGTTTATCCCAGTAATAGGTATTTCTGCCGTTTATATAGGAATTAAACGGAGCAATTATGCCTTGCGGTATGGTGGACGTTGGATCGCTAAAAGGGATCGACGATATGCCTTGCTGGAATTCCAGGCGCTCGGTGTTTCCCAATGGATCGGTAGCCTGCAGGTAACGCGAGGTGCCGTTGCCGCCATAGGCAAATGTGGTGGTGCCATAGGGCGTGGTCATACTGTCGATCAACGATGCACCGTCATAATGAAAACCTGAGGTCAGCCCTAAAACGTCTGTAATACTGGTCAAGCGTCCACTGCTATCATAAGTCATTGAGGCACTACGTCCGAACGGATCGGTGATTTTTGTCACCAATAAAGGCTTCGTGCTCAAGTCGTAGCTAAACGTCGTATTACGGCCCGTGGCATCGGTCACGGAGGTCAGACGCAGCAGATTATCGTAATTTAAGGTCAGCGCATTGCCGCTTGGATCGACGATCTGGGTCAGAAACACCAAACGGCTTGACGTACTAGAACCGTTGGATTGCCCATAAACCTCGACACTGCCATTGGGCAAACGGCGCTCGTAGCGTACCGGATTACTGGAGACGAGGACTAAAACGGCTTGATTTTTAGTCTCCGGGGTAAACTGATGGGTAGTGCTGTTATAACCGCTGTAATCATAACTGCCGCCGCCCGCCGCGTAACGGGAAACACTGGCCCCCGGCGAATTAGGATTATCTTGTATGTAGGTTAACCAGTTCAGCGTCCATTTTTGACTGACGTTGAAGAAGCTGAAATTGGCGGGTTGGTCGGCATCCCGTTGGTTGTAAGTCAAGGTGCTGAGCACACCAGGCCCCTTTGGGGGACGGTAACCTACCGGTGTATCGCTTAAATTAAGGCTAACCGCCATCTCGGAGAAGTTATAGTCGCACATGCCGCAGTTACTTTTGTCGGGCTTAGCGGTATCCCCCTGAGACCCTACTTTGTTGGGGTCGTTGTTATTGGTATACCCCATACCATACAATTTATCGGCCTCGGCGAGCTGAATTTTGTGCCAGCCGACTTCGAGCTGTTTGGTTGGCACCAAGTAATGACCACTGGCTTCCTGATCGATCGCGTCGCTTGTCACCCATAAGTCTTGACCGAAAATAGGGTCTTGAATATGGTAACGGCCTTGGCGCTCTTCCAAGATGGCGGCATAATGGCTCACCTTCCAATGTACGACGGAAGGAACCGGAACCGGCTCGCCGGGGAGACGTTTGATTAGGGTATACGGAATATTGGCTTGCTTAGCCAGTTTACCGACTTCGGTCAGACTTACACCGTGACTGCCCGAACGGTAGTTGTCTAAGAACTCGACTTGTTTAGGCTTCATGCCTTGCGATAGCAGTAGATTTTTCAACGCCATCGGTCCGCATAAATAGGCAATACCGTAATTGTTGCGCATTTGCCATAAGCCTTCGCGCGCGCCGGCAACATTTTCCGTTGCGGGCCCCGAAACTTGCCGGTCACCCATTTCTGCAAAAAGGGCTTCCAAACGATCGGCATGCCCCACCCTGGCATGCATGCGCATGAGTTCGCCCAAAGCGCGATCGACTAACACTTTGGCTTGCGGTTCGGTCACGTCCTTACCTAAACGCCATGCCTTCTCCCATGCGTCAATGGCCAAACTGAAACGGCCGGCTTGGTAATAAGACAAGCCTAAATTCGTGAGCAGCGCCATTTGCCATCCTGATGTAGGATGTGCATCTACGTAGCTAGTTAATGCGCTGTAATCATCTTCGCTAGTGCGTTTTTGATATTTTTGAATAGCCGCAAGTAGCTCGCTATCTTCAGTCGCTGTCGTCGCGACGGTTGGGTAGAGCGGCTCGGCAAATTGCGTAGTACTGAGTTTTGCCAGTTGGGCATGGACCTCGTCCGCCGCAGGATTCGCATCGGCGTGGATCGCGGGTGATATTCCGCCAATCATCAACAGGAAAAACAGTTGGCGCCAACGTTTCAGGCTGTTACCGAATTTGACACCCCGTGAAACGCAGAAGCCGAATAGCCCGGCCGCCAAAAGTAGTATCGACGATGGTTCAGGAACGGTGCCGCCCCCTGTGTTTCCGTTATTCGCTTGGACCGTTAAATCGTCGACAGTAAATTGGGTGCAGTTAAGATTGCTGCAACCGTAAGGGTCGGAAGTATTCCCGGTTACGGCGGCAAAAAAGTCCAGTCGATTGATGCCGGTAAAATTGAAAGCGAATAATTGCGCGGCGGTCGAGGAAACGGTCACCGTCTTTGTAAACAACACCGAACCGTTCAATAAGCCTTCAACCGTGACATCGAGACCGTCGTAATAACCGGCGGCTAAGTAGGCATTGCCAACATTGAACAGACCGGATGAACTGAGTGAACCAACAACCGGCGAAACCGTAGAGCCGTTGATCAATTCGCCGCCACTGTATGCGGCGTTTGTCCCGGAAACCACTCCGTTGGAAAAACCAAAGAATTGATTCGCCGCGTCATATACAAAAGTATTGGACCAAATGTAGCCCTGGTAATTTGTTCCTGTTAAATCGATGTCGCCAACACTGGCATTCAGGTCGTCGTAATTGAGGGGGAGCGCCTGAGCGGGCGGGGTAAATAATATCAGGCTGGAGACTGCGAAAAGAAAAATGCTAACCGGCAAAACAAGAACGTTCATAAAAATCCCTCAAGAACATGTCCCATGCCTCCATTTATTCCTAGAGGCCAGCGAGAGTTGAATAAAATTTAGCTATACAATAACAGCAACCTACAAATAAAATCCAGAAACTAGCTGCTATATACCATAACATTGATATAAGTCACAACCTTGGCAGAAAATTTTGACGCGGCAATAAATTCAACTGACGAACTCATCTATTTTCATCGGATTGCAACTGATCGTAAGGCTTCAGTAAATCGCGGAACGGTTTGACATTTGTCTCTAAAACAAATCCATGTAACCGATGACCAGTAAGAAATGGATTCTCCTCTTGATTTTTCGATTGTTTGACGGCCGGCTAATGGCCGATATCGTCCCCTAACGAGCAGATCACCTTCACGTACCGGTCGACATCCCCGCGACTATCGCTGATGCGGTGGCGCAATCGGTCCCGGAACGCATATCCGCGGAGAAAATTCGCCTTGGCGTCGCCGGATATCCGCTTAAAACCGACGGCGTCCGCACTTAAATTGACCCTGACCGGATTTAAAACCCACTCTGCTGGACATAAAACATCTCCGATTGCGTTCTATCAGGATTCGGACGCATTGCCGACACCGGTGGCTGGAACGATGGGAATGTCGGCTACCCGTTCCGGTGTTGTGGCGGTGCGTACCGAGCGTCGGGAAATGCGGTCCAGGATGTTTTATATCCGGTCGGGACGTTTTAAGGTGCGGTAACTGTTACTGGAAGCGCGGGCGGGGAAGTCGGCAGTTTCAAAAAAGTGACTGGCCATGCGGTCGGATCGTTTTTAAAATGACCAGCCTGCCCCGCGTCGAGCGGCTTGGAAGCGCGATATGCTGCTGCGTCCGGATTTCGCGGCAAACCGAATCATCGTCAGACCGGCCTCCTCTATCCCGCTAGTGCTGCAGCGAAGTCATGCGAAAACTTCCCCGGTTGTACAGTCTAAAAGACGATTGGCCGGCTATCCCTTCCTCGGTGGACATTGTCTCGGTCGAAACCCACAAAAGCGCCGCCAGACCCCATCCCCGCTCTTCGGATATTCAGCTTTGCCCGCCAATGTGGTCTAATCAGCGCCCCATTCAATTTCCGGAAGTACCACCGATGCCTCTCGGCCGATTGTTCCGCACCGCCGCCCTGTTGAGCGCCGCCGTCTTGACGGCCTGCGACAACGCATCCGAGCGCGATGCCGGCGGTGCCGCGAACGTGATAGGCGCGGCGCCGGAACCGGTGCAAATCGTCGATTTCGCGGCATTGGGCTTGCAGGGACTGCGGAGTTTCGACGTGCAGGCCAACGGCGCTAAAGTGCATGCGGCGTTTATCGCCGACGGCGGCGATCCGCGCCAGCCCTACATCGGTTATCTGCATTCGGAAGACGGCGGCCGGCATTGGTCGGCGCCGGTGGCGCTGGCCGGGCAATTTCAGCGGCCGGTGGAATCGAAAACCGGCAACGATATTCAAGTGGCCGCTAGCGGCGACAATGTAGTTCTGGTTTGGCAAGTCAGCGGCGAGATTCCAGGCATGGGCCCGCTGTTCGTGGCGCGTTCGGCCGACGGCGGCCAAAGCTGGCAAGCCGGCGCCAACCCGACCGGCAGCGACATCGACCAATCTCACCACGATCTCGCGGCCGACGCGGCCGGTCGTTTTCATCTGGTCTGGCTGGACGACCGCGACGAAAACGGTTATCAGGGTGTGCGCTACGCTCGCTCCGACGACGCCGGCTTGCATTGGCAAGCCGCGCAAAGCGTGGACGACAGCAGTTGTTCGTGTTGCTGGAACCGGATCGCGGCGGCGCCGGACGGCAAGGTCGACATTCTGTACCGCGACATGGAACCGCGCGACATGGCGTTGGCGCAATCCGCCGATACCGGCATCAGCTGGCAACGGGCCGCCACGGTCGGCGGCTTCGGCTGGAAATTCGACGGTTGTCCGCACAACGGCGGCAGCCTGGCCTATGCCGACGACGCCAGCCGGCACGCGCTGGTGTGGACCGGCGCGGACCAACAGGTCGGCCTGTATCATTTGCAGTCGGCCGACGGCGGCGCGAGTTGGAGCGCGCCACATCGGCTGGGCGACGGCATGAGCCCGTTCCACGCCGATCTGGCCGCCGGCGCGGAGCGCTTGCTCGCGGTTTGGGACGCGCTGGGACCGTCGGGCTCGAAAGTGTATCTGGCCGAGTCCGCCGACCACGGCGCGAATTGGACGCCGGGCCGCTTGCTGTCCGCGCCGGCCGCCTCGGCTGGTTTTCCGCGCATCGTCGCAACCGGCCAGGACTGGCTGGCATTGTGGTACGAGCAACAACCGGGTTCCGCCAAACAATGGCGGGCCGCGTTGATTCATTAGATTTTTGTCATTCGAGAGGTAGTCATGCCCAAGTCGCACATTACAACAATAATAAAAGCCGGTCTGATGGCGACGGCACTGCTGAGCCCGGTGTCGGCGCTGGCGCACGCCATCCTGGTGAAGTCGCAACCGGCCAAGGACGAGGAAGTCAAGGAAGCGCCGAAACAAGTGGATTTGTGGTTCAACGATCCGGTCCGTAGCGAATACAAAGCCTTGGCGGTCATCGACGCCGCCGGCAAGCGCGTCGATAATCACGACGTCGAACAAAGTCTGACCGACGGCTCCCATATTCACGCCACGGTCGCCAACTTGGCGCCGGGCAAGTACACGGTCCGCTATCGGGTGGTGTCGGAAGATACGCACATCGTCACCGGCAAATTCGATTTCACCGTGAAACCTTAATTCCCAGGCAAGCCCATGACCCGTTTTTCCTTTTCCCTGACCGCCGCGCTGCTGGCCGCGCTGCCAATATTGAGCGGCTGCGATAAACTCGGCTTCGGCGCCAAACAATCCAACGCCTTGGGCAACCGCCCCGATCTGGATTGCATCATCGCCAACGACTTTTACGCGGTGCATTTCAGTGCTTACATCCAGCCGGAAAAAACCGATAACGCCGCCGACGCCAAAGCCGCCTTCGTGCCGTTTTGTCAGCAAATCCCCCGCGCCGGCAAGATGTTTTTCACCGCCGATTTGATCGACCGCGACATCCGCGCTACCCCGATCGGCGTGAAACTGGTTGAAGTCGAAAAGACCGGCCAACAGCCGCCGAACGATATCCGCGAGATCCGTACCGTCGCCGAGTTTCCGGCCAAACTCTATCCGCGCGGCGCCGTCGAGGCACAGGCCGATGTCGATAAAACCGGCGACTACGTGCTGTACTTTTTAATCGGCGATGCGATCGAGGAAGACGACAAATTTCGGGTGCCGCTGGAAGTCGGCGTGGCGCCGGCCGGCGCCCAACCGCCGCTGGTGCTGATCGGTGGCAGCGTTGGCGGATTATTATTGGCCGGATTTGGCGTGTGGTTTTTTCTACGCAAGCGCAAACCGAGCCCGCCATCCGAAGGCCAGGAGAATTAACGCGATGTGTCAGCTAAACCTATGTTTTCAGCCGGCATGGCTGGTTCGCACCCTGCTGGCCTGTTGGCTGTTGACGCAATCCGCCTGGGTTGCCGCCCACCCGCCGGGTTTAAGTTCGGTCGACGTGGTGGTCAAACCCGACGGCGTCATCGCCAAGGTGACGTTCGCGCTACAAGACATCGAGGCCTTCTCGCCGATGGATAGCGATCTGGACGCCGAAGTCAGCGAGGCCGAGCGCGAGGCGGCCAAACCCGCCGTCGCCAAATTATTGGCCGATCAATTTCGACTTCTGGACGGCAATGCCGTGCTGGCGCCCAGCGAACCGGGCCGGGTCGATTACGACGAGCAAAACAACGCCCACGTCGAGTTCCATTTCGGACCGCTAAGCTCGGGCCGACTGACGCTTCAATCCGCTTTTCTGGCTTCGCTGCCGGACGGTCATCAGCAATACCTGACGGTCAAGGACGGCAACGGCAAAACCTTGGCGGAAAAAATGTTGGGTAAAAACGACGCCAGCCTGAGCGTCGAGTTGACGGCTGGCGCGGCGCAAGCCGGCGGTGGCGCTTGGCTGACGGCCTTCGCCGACTTTTTTAAGCTGGGCGTCGAACACATTCTGACCGGTTACGATCACTTGCTGTTTTTGTTTGCATTGCTGGCGGTCACCCACAATTTCTGGCCGGCGCTGAAAATCATCACCTTCTTCACGATCGCCCATTCGATCACGTTAGCGCTGGCCGGCTTGAACTTGGTCGAGCTGCCGAGCAGCTTCGTCGAACCCTTCATCGCCGCGACGATTATTTATGTCAGCGCCGAGAATCTGATACGCGGCGACCATCCCAAGGGCCGCGAATGGCTCACTTTCGGCTTCGGCCTCGTTCACGGCTTCGGTTTTGCCAGCGTGTTGCGGGAAATGGAGATTTCCAGCAGCGATACCGGCATCTTGTTGCCGCTGCTGTCGTTCAACCTAGGCATCGAGACCGGCCAGATCGCGGTCGCCGCGATCGTGTTACCGATCATCTGGTGGTTGAATAATCAAATCGCGATCGCCGACAGATTTTTGAAAAGCTGTTCGGCGGCGGTGTGCATGATGGGCGCTTACTGGTTGTTGGAACGTACGGTTTTGTAGCGCCGAGGGGGACGGCGAGCAGACGCGGCGCCCGCCGTCGTCCCCGGACACTTCGGCCGGTTTTCCAGGTTGACGGCCAAGCCGAATACGCCGCAAACTAGGCGATCGCGCGGGCGCCTGGATTGGGCCTTCGCCCATCGGACAGGAGCTTAAGCCCAGTGATTAAGAAAATCGAGGTCGGCGATCTGCGGCCTGGCATGTACGTCCACGATTTGAACCGCGACTGGTCCGAGCATCCGTTCTTGCGCAACCGGTTTAAGCTGGCGTCGGCGCAAGATGTCGAAAAAATCGCCGATTTGGGCTTGCGTTACGTCTACATCGACACCGACAAAGGCGACGACTTGGCGCCAAGTGGCGACTCGAACCAATTCACGCCGGCTCAGACCAGCGAAATCCATCGCAGCGCCGCTATCGAGCCTATCGTGGCGGCGGTGCCGATCGCGGAAGAACTGCGCCAAGCCCGCCACGTCTACCACGAAGCCCATTCCATAGTGCGCGACATGTTACAGGATTGCCGATTGGGCAAGCAGGTGGCGCTGGAACAAGCCCGCCCAGTGGTCACGGCGATTACCGAGTCGATTTTCCGCAATCCGGATGCCTTGGTCAGCTTGTTGCGCTTGAAGCGCGCCGATCAATACACGTTCCAACATTCGGTCGCGGTCGGCACATTGCTCATCAGTTTTTGCCGGGCGCTGAACATCGAGCGGGCCGAAATCGAATTGGCAGGCATGGGCGGACTGTTACACGACATCGGCAAGATGCGGATTCCACAGGAGCTGCTGAACAAAGCCGGCAAATTGACGAGCGCCGAATTCGAAATCGTCAAGGGCCATGTCGAGGCCGGCCGCGGTCTATTGGAAAATACTTTCGGCATCTCGCCGATATCGATCAGCGTCGCGGCCGAACACCACGAGCGTTACGACGGCAGCGGCTACCCGCTGGGCTTGATCGGCGAGCAAATCAGCCGCTTCGGTCAGATGGCGGCCATCGTCGACGTATACGACGCTTTGACTTCGAACCGGGTCTACCACAACGGCACCGAACCGACCGCCGTGCTGAAAACCTTGCTGGAGGGCGGCGGCAGCCATTTCAATACCCGTTTGGTGCACCAGTTCATCCGCACGGTCGGCATCTACCCGGTGGGCACCCTGGTCAAATTGGAGAGCGACGAGTTGGCCGTGGTAGTCGAGCAACATCGCGAAGACTTGCTGCATCCCAAGGTCAGGACCATATTCGATGCCAGACAACGGCGTTTTATCAAACCGCGCGACTACGATTTGGCGAAGCCGAGTTGTAACCGGCGGATATTAAGTTTTGAAATGCCGGGCCGGTGGCGGATAGAACCGACGGCTTATTTGCGGCAATAGCGGCGGAGGGCAAAAAAGGAGCGGAGCGAGCCGGCCTGTGAGGACACCGCCCGCCCCGCGTTTAGCGATTATGCGTCGTAGTTGGCGCTGGCGAATTCCCAGTTGACCAAGGCCCAGAACGCTTCCAGGTATTTAGGACGCAGGTTGCGGAAGTCGATGTAATAGGCGTGTTCCCAAACGTCGCAGGTCAGAATGGGAGTTTGACCGGCGGTCAACGGGCAACCGGCGTTACTGGTGCTGACCAGCTCCAAACTACCGTTGGCGTTTTTCACCAACCAAGCCCAGCCGGAACCGAAGGTGGTCACCGCGCATTTGGTGAACTCTTCCTTGAATTTGTCGAACGAGCCGAAGGTGCGGTCGATCGCGTTGGCCAAACCGCCGGTCGGCGCGCCGCCGCCGTTCGGCGACAGGCTGTTCCAATAGAAGGTGTGATTCCAAATTTGGGCCGCATTGTTGAAGATGCCGCCGGAGGATTTTTTGACGATTTCTTCCAGCGTCAGACCTTCGAACTCGGTACCGGGTACCAGATTGTTCAGATTGGTCACGTAGGTTTGGTGATGTTTGCCGTAGTGATACTCGATGGTTTCCACGGAAATATGCGGCGCCAAAGCGTCTTTTGCGTACGGTAATGCAGGTAATTCAAAAGCCATCTTCTTTCTCCAGAGTGATTGAACAGCAGCAACTTATTAGGCTCCGGAAGTACCTTCGCCTAATTACCCAGCATTATAATAAAGAATTATCACAGATCACCATCTAATCGCAGGGGAATAGGCATGGCGCTTGAGATTGAGCATAAATTTTTGTTGGCGAACGACGATTGGCGAGCCGAAGTCGAGCATTCGGTGTCCTACCGGCAAGGCTATTTGAGCGGCAGTCCGCTCAGTTCGGTGCGGGTACGCGTCTCGGACACTCAAGCCTGGCTAAACATCAAAAGCGCGACGATAGGCACCCATCGCCACGAATTCGAATACGAAATTCCGCTGGCCGACGCCAACACGCTATTGGATGAGTTGTGCCACAAACCGTTAGTCGAGAAAACCCGCCATTTCGTGCGCCGTAATCCGCACCTGTGGGAAATCGACGAATTCATCGGCGACAACCAAGGGCTGATCGTCGCCGAAATCGAGCTGTCGCAAATCGGCGAATCCTTTGAAAAACCAGCTTGGCTGGGCCAGGAAGTCACCGATGATTTGCGCTATTACAACAACAATTTGTCGCAAAAACCGTTCAAGGATTGGGATAAATAACAATAATTTAACCAACACATTGAAATGGTGTTTGAAATGCACTATAGTCAATGTATGGTTAAAGCTACTATTGTTGTTTTTTTGATACTTTTTTCCTCCGCCGCGTCCGCTTCGGAGCTTTCCAGCGTGATTGCCACCCTGGAAAGCAATTGGGCCAACGCGTATTACCAGCACGACGAAGACCGTCAGAAACTGGAATATCCGCTGTTGCTAGCACAAGCCGCCGAATTGGCGGCGCGCTATCCGAATGCCGCCGAACCCAAGATTTGGCAAGCTACGATCATGGTCACCAACGCGGCCTTCCAATCCTCGCTGACAGCGCTGTCCACGCTGGATTCGGCGAAGGCGTTACTCGAAGAAGCGATTCATATGAACCCCAATGCGTTGGACGGCGCCGCTTACGTGATGCTCGGCACCTTGTATTACATGGTACCCGGCTGGCCGGTATCGTTCGGCGACAACCAGAAAGCCGAGCAAATGCTTAAAACCAGCCTGAGCATCAACCCTAACGGTGTCGACGCCAATTATTTTTACGCCGATTACCTGCTCGACCAAGACCGTACCGCCGAAGCAGTAAGCTTTCTGCAAAAAGCGATTCAGGCACCACTGCGCAAGCAGCCCTCGTTGGCGGACCTGCGCTTGCGCGACGCCGCCAAATCGGCCCTGACCCAAGCCGAGCAAGGCCGGCAAGCCGGCGGCAAAACCAAATACCAGTCGCTGTTTGCGGACGCCAACAACCAAACCCGCTAAATCCGGCTGAAAGCAAAGCCTGAGCATGTAGAATGGGCTAAGTTTTTCAGAAGCGCGTAGCGGCAATCATGATAATCACCCGTTCCCGGCTGGCGGCAGTCTTCGTTCTGCTGCTTCCTTACTTGGTCGCTGCCGCCGACCCGTCACCGGAAAACGTCGTTCTGCAACTCAAATGGTTCCACCAGTTCCAATTCGCCGGCTATTACGCGGCGGTGGAACAAGGCTATTACGCCGAGGAAGGCTTACAGGTCGAAGTTCGCGAACGCTCGCCAAACCAGGATTACATTCGGCAAGTCGCCGACGGCGCGGCCGATTACGGTATCGGCGACTCCGGCATCGTCGCCGACTATGCCAACGGCAAGCCCATCGTCGCCCTGGCCGCCATCTTTCAGCACGACGCGCTGGTGCTGTTCAGCAAACAAGCGTCCGGCATCATCAGCCCTTACGAGATGGCCGGCAAGCGCATCATGTACGACGTGGTCGGCGAAAACAACGCGCCGGTGCGGGCGCTGCTGTCGGAAGCCAATCTCAACGAGAGCCATTACGTCAAAGTCCCGGAAAGCTTCGACGACGCGGATTTGATCCAGGACCGGGTCGACGTGATGTCCGGCTATATCACCGATCGCCCTTACACCCTGCAGAAAGCCGGCATCAGCTTCAACATCATCAATCCGCAAAACTACGGCGTCGATTTCTACGGCGACCTACTGTTCACCAGCCAAACCGAATTGGCGCGCCACCCCGGTCGTGCCGAACGCTTTCGCCGCGCCAGCCTGAAAGGTTGGCAATACGCCTTGGATCATCCGGACGAAATCATCCGGCTGATCCGCTCGAAATACCGCAACGACTTGAGCGAAGCGCAACTGCGCTTCGAAGCCACCGAAACCCGCAAGCTGATCCTACCGGACAAGATCCCGCTCGGCCAGATCGAAACCGGCCGACTGCGGCGCGTCGCCGAAATCTACGCCAGCCTGAATCTGGCCAAGCCGCTAAACGACGCCCAATTGGACGGTTTTGTATACGGCGGCGGCAACCAATCCAGCGGGCCGCAACTTTCCGCCGAAGAACGTCAATGGTTGCAGACCCATCGCCAGATCCGGCTGGGGATAGACCCTAACTTTGCCCCTTACGAGTCGATAGACGCCCAAGGCCAATACATCGGCATCGCGCCGGATTTCCTTCGTCTGGTGAGCCGCCTGCTGAATGTCGAATTCGTACCGGTTCGCGACAAAACCTGGCACGAAACCCTGGAAATGGCGCAACGCGGCGAATTGGACATGATCGCCGCCGCGGTCAAAACCCCCGAACGCGAGCACTACCTGAGTTTTACCCAAGCCTATATTTCGACGCCGACCGTCATCATCGCGCCGGAAAGCAGCGGCTACATTGGGTCGTTACAAATGCTGGCGGGCCAACGCGTCGCCGTCGAAAAAGGCTATTTCGTCCAGGAATTGCTGCGTCGCGACCACCCGACGCTGCAACAACTGGAAGCCGCATCGGTCGGCGAAGCGCTGAACCTGGTCGCGGAAGGCAAGGCCGACGTGTATATCGGCGACGCCGCCTCGGCCAGCCACGCTCTCGGCCGCGCCGGCCTGCTGAATTTGCGCATCGCCGGCCAAGCCGGCTACCTGAGCGAAAGCCGGATGGCGGTAAGCAAGACCAATCCGGAATTGCTGTCGGCTCTGGAAAAAGCCTTGACCACCATCAGCCACGCCGAACACGACGCCATCGTCAACCGCTGGCTGGGCCTGAAAATCGAGCAAGGCATCCGCCCGGAAACTCTGTTCAAATGGGGCTTGCCGGCCATTCTGACCTTTGCCCTGGTCGGTTATTGGCTGTATCGGCTGAACCGCGAGGTCAAGGCTCGCAAGCGCAGCCAAGCCGAATTGGCGCTGCTCTACACCAACATGTCGCTCGGATTCGCGCTGCACCAAGTGATCCGCGATGCCACCGGCAAGATCGTCGATTACCGCTATCTCGACATCAACCCGGCCTTCGAACGCATGACCGGCATCGCCCGGCAAGAATGGCTGAACAAAACCGTCCGGCAATTGCTGCCGGACACCCACTGCCCGTGGATCGCCAGCTTCGACGACCTGGAAACCAGCGGCGAACCGCGCCATTTCGAAAACCGCGTCGAGGAAATCGGCCGCTGGTACGCAATCGACAGCTACAAGGCCGACACCGACCGTTTCGTGGTACTGGTCCAGGACATCACCGAGCGCAAACAAACCGAACTGGCGCTGACGCAGAGCGAGGAACGTTTCCGGATGAGCCAGATCTACGGCGGCATCGGCATCTGGGAAGCGGAGTTGCTGACCGGCCGGCAGTTTTGGTCCGAGATCGTCACCGGCAGCCTGGGCTTTCCGAAAACCGCGCAACACAGTTGGGGCGATTTTTTGGCGGCGGTGCATGTCGAGGACCGGCCGGCGGTGCTGGCCGCGACTCGCGCCCACCTGGAAACCGGCGCGAAATACGATGTCGAGTACCGGATCGTGGACGCCGACGGTCAAAAACGCTGGATGCGCTCGGTCGGCCAGGCCGAACGCGACAGCGAGGGCAAACCGCTACGGATGCGCGGCATCGTCCACGACATCAGCGAACGCAAGGCGGCCGAGGAAAAGCAGCGGCTGTGGGCACGGGTGTTTTCCGACGCGCACGAAGGTATCGTCATCACCGATACCGACGCCAATATTATCGATGTCAACGCCGCCTTCACCGCCATCACCGGCTACGACCGCGCCGAAGTGCTCGGCCTAAACCCGCGCCTGCTGAAATCGGACAAGCAGCCCGACGAGTTTTTCGCCGAGATGTGGCTGGCATTGACCGACAGCGGCCATTGGCAGGGCGAAATCTGGAACCGGCGCAAAAACGGCGACTGCTACGCCGAGCTACTGACGATTTCGGCGTTGCGCGACGATGCCGGCAAGATCGTTCATTACATCGGTCTGTTTTCCGACATTACCGATACCAAGCGCCAGCAACAAGCATTGGAAGTATTGGCCCACTACGACGTATTGACCCAATTGCCCAACCGGGCGCTGTTCGGCGACCGCTTTGCTCAGGCGATCGCCCACAGCAAGCGCTCGGAATGCTTACTGGCGGTCTGTTACCTGGATCTGGATGGCTTCAAACAGGTCAACGACGGCTACGGCCACGAGGCCGGCGATCAATTGCTGGTGCAAGTCGCCAAGCGCATCCGTCAAAATCTGCGCGAGGGCGACACCGTGTGCCGATTGGGCGGCGACGAATTCGCGCTGCTGTTCGAAAACCTGCAATCGGTATCGCAATGCGAAGATACGTTAAAACGCATCCATCAAGCCATCGCGGAACCCTTCGAGCTGGCGGCCGGTCCGGTCCGGATCGCCGCCAGCAGCGGCGTAACGATCTATCCGCTCGACCGCGAAGAACCCGACCTTCTGCTGCGCCACGCCGATCACGCGATGTATCAGGCTAAACTGGCCGGCCGCAACTGCTACCGCCTCTACGACGAACTTGCCGAGTTGCCGGAGCGGAAGTCGGCGCCGCCGAACCGGCTGGAACTGGCGTTGCGGGAAATCGGCGCCGCGCTCGAACAAGGTCAGTTCCGCCTGTATTACCAACCCAAAGTCAATCTGGCTAGCGGCGAAGTGGTCGGCGCCGAAGCGCTAATCCGCTGGCAACATCCGGAGCGGGGCTTGCTGGCACCGGCTGAATTCCTGCCCATCGTCGAAGGTCATCCGTTGGAAATCGACATCAGCAACTGGGTAATAAGAAGCGCCTTCGCCGAATTGCAGCGCTGGCAAGACACCGGTCTCAAGCTGCAGATCAGCGTCAACGTCTCGCCGCGCCATTTGCAATGGCCGCGATTCGTGCCGGAGTTGGAGCAATTGCTGGCGGCCCATCCGGGTATTTCGTCGCGGCAATTGGAACTGGAAGTGTTGGAAAGCAGCGTGCTCGACGACCTGATCTCGGTCGGCGAAGTCTTGAAGCAGTGCTATCACGAACTGGGCATCCCCTGCGTGCTGGACGACTTCGGTACCGGCTATTCGTCGCTGACCCATCTGCGGCACTTAACCATTAGCGCGGTCAAGATCGACCAAAGCTTTGTGCGCGGCATGATCGACGACCCGGACGACTTATCGATCGTCGAAAGCGTGATCGCCTTGGCCAGAGCCTTCAAGCGCGACGTAGTCGCCGAGGGCGTCGAAGACATTGAACACGGCGTGTTTCTGATCCATCTAGGCTGCCATTTGGCCCAAGGCTTCGGCATCGCCCGGCCCATGCCGGCCACGGCACTGGCCGACTGGATCCGCGATTACCGCAACTACCCGGCCTGGACCGCTAGCGCGCGGAACCCGTTGCATCCTGGCCGCGTCCAGTTGTCGCTGCTGAAATTGCAGCAACAATATTGGTTGCGCCGTCTGGAAGCCTATCTGCGCGCGCCGGCCGACAACGGCGGCTATTGGCCGACCTTGATCCAGAAAAAATCGCACATGAACAAATGGCTGGAACGCTTGGAACTGGAAACCAGCGCCGACCGCCGTTTGCTGGGCAAACTGGCGCAAGCCCAAGCCCGTCAAACCTTGCTGGCCGAACAAGTGTTGCGGGAACACCAACAGGGACGGCCCGCACTGACCGGCGAGACCTACCAACGTTTGTTGAACGCCAACCTCGATATCATCCAGCTCTTGGAACAACTGGAGCTTTACATCTAAAAGGATTTTCGCCCCGGAGCATGAAACAGATGGGCGTGGGAGGGGCTTTAGCCGCGACCGATGGCGTTGCGACACCGGGATGTCCGTCACTTGCCCAACGACTTTCATCGCAAGCGGACTCAACCAAACTCGCGCAATCCCTCGGTCAACTTGGCGAAATCGAAATGCTCGGCCAGACAGTCAGCCAGGCTGTCGATACCCGCCTCGCGCAAGGCCGCCAAATCCACCGCGCCGGCGTCGGCGTTACCGGCCCAGGCGAGTAAGGCATCGGCCGCCGCCGGCAAATCGAACAAGCCGTGCAAATAAGTACCGGCCACCTGGCCGTCGACCGACACGGCACCGTCCGGGCCGGCCGCCAATTCCAACAGCGGCCGCGCCAAGCCCGGTCCGCGACTGACGCCCATATGAATTTCATAGCCCGCCACGGCTGTTTCTGTGCCGGCCAGTCGGCCGCCGGTTTGGCGCAGGCATTTGTCCGGCGCCAGCTCGGTCTCGATGTCCAACAAACCCAGACCGGCCACGCTACCCGGCTCGCCCTCAATGCCGCGCGGGTCGTGTATTGCCCGGCCCAGCATTTGAAAGCCGCCGCAAATACCCAGCAGTTTGCCGCCATAGCGCAAATGGCGTTGGATGAAGGTATCCCAGCCCATCGCCCGCAAACGCGCCAAGTCGCGGCGCACCGCCTTACTGCCCGGCAGCACCACTAAATCGGCGCCGCCGATCCGCTCGGGCGATTTGGCGAAACGCACCCGCACGCCGGGATGCAGTTGTAACGGATCGAAGTCGGTATGGTTGCTGAAGCTGGGCAGATGCGGCACGACGATGTCGAACGGCCGTGCACCGCTGCCGCGGGCATGCCGGCTGGACAAGGCGTCCTCGGCCTCCAGGAACAAATCGGGCAAATAAGGCAACACCGCCAGTACCGGCTTGCCGGTTTCGGCTTCCAACCAGTCCAAGCCGGGTTGCAGCAGCCCGATGTCGCCGCGAAACCGGTTGATCACGAAGCCGATGACTCGCCGCCGCTCGCTTTCGCTCAACAGCGCCAAAGTACCGACAATGTGGGCGAACACCCCGCCGCGATCGATGTCGGCGATCAAGATGACCGGACAGTCGACCGCTTCGGCGAAACCCATATTAGCGATATCGCCGGCCCGCAAATTGATTTCGGCCGGACTGCCGGCACCTTCGACGATCACCGCTTGATATTGTCCGGTCAAACGCCGCCAGGAGGCCAACACCGCCTGCATCGCCACCGTCTTGTAATCGTGATATTGCGCGGCGGACTGGTTGGCCAGTACCCGGCCGTGAATGATGACCTGAGCGCCGGTATCGGAATGGGGCTTCAGCAGCACTGGATTCATGTCGCTATGCGGCGGCAAGCCGCACGCGGCGGCCTGCACCGCCTGGGCGCGGCCGATTTCGCCGCCGTCCACCGTCACCGCGCTGTTCAAAGCCATGTTTTGCGGCTTGAACGGCGCCACCGCCACGCCCTGGCGCCGGTAGTAACGGCACAGCGCCGTCACCAGCGTGCTCTTACCGGCATCGGAAGTGGTGCCTTGCACCATCAAGGCTTTAGGGATCATCTTGCCAAGCGTTTTCCCAGACCAACGCCGACAAGGCTTGCGGCGTCGCCCAGTTTTCCAGTTCCAACATCGGCTTGGGGTAAAACTCGGCGACGTGGCCCAAACACAAAATCGCGATCGGCTTGGCGCCGGCGGGCATGTTCAGCAAGGCCGCCAACGCCGCCGGATCGAACAGCGACACCCAGCCCATGCCGAGGCCTTCGGCGCGAGCCGCCAACCACAGGTTTTGTATCGCGCAGGCCGCCGACGCCACATCCATTTCCGGCAGGGTGCGCCGGCCGAAGATATGCCGCTCGCGCCGATCCGGCAAGGCCACCACCAGCAATTCGCCGCAATCGAGGATACCCTCCACCTTCAAACGCATGAATTCGTCGCGGCGTTCGGCCAACGCCTCGGCGGTGGCGACGCGTTCTTGTTCGACCAGGTCGTGAAGGCGCTGCCGCAATGTGGAATCGGTGATACGAATAAAGCGCCAGGGCTGCATCAGACCGACGCTGCCGGCTTGATGCGCGGCTTGCAGCAAGCGGGCCAGTAAGGCCGGATCGACCGGATCGGACAGAAAATGGCGCATATCGCGACGCTCGGCGATCACCCGGTAAACGCAGGCAATTTCGGCCGCACTGAACGCCGAAGCCGCGCCGGTTTCGCCGGATTCACTAATCGGCACGGGCCGATTCACAAGGCCACCGCCAGCAATACC
>NZ_MKMC01000029.1:0-21480 GCF_001856095.1 Methylomonas sp. LWB | reverse complement strand
GAACAGGATGCGCGGTTCCAAGGCCCAGGCACGTAGCGGTGCCGCCTTGGAACGATGGCGAGTCCCGGCGGGGCGAATACGCTGGAATAGTTTCATGGTCTTGCTCCCCAAAATCGACGGTCAATCAAACGGATTTCGCCAGCGGCCGGGCGGCGGCCGGTTGCGCGGAAACAACGTGGGCGCGACTGCCGCGGCCGTCGCGCCAGAACGCCATATCGGAGTATTGCTCGAACAGATCCGGCGGCAGAATGGTCGCCCGGTTCTCCAAGGTCACTCGAGGTCGAATGCTGTGCAGGCCGGACAGGCCCAAATTGTTGTCGAAGGCCGGCGCGTCGTACTGCAGATTCGCGAAATCGTGCGGATACGCGGGCTCGTCGAGAAAATCGTAAATCAACGGCATCACCTTCTCGGGCGCCCGAGCCAGCAAATCGTAGTCGACGACCAGCAGCGAAGCGGCCTGCTCGCCGTAAAACGCTTCCTTCAGCGCCGACCAGGCAAAACCGACCAGGCGATTGCGCTGCGCCAAGGTTTCCACCCGGCTATACACGGTATTGCGCTCGATGTCGTCGGCGAACAAGCGGCTGTTTTCATAGGGGCTGGCCCGGTACAGCCGTTCCAGACTGTCCATGACCCAGGCCACGTTGCGGACGCAGGCAATGATCTTGGCGTCCGGGAACAAATCCAGCAGTGCCGGCAGGCGGCCGCACCAAGCCCGGTTGGTATCGAACACCACATCCTTGCCGGTCTCCTCGGCGTAATAACTGTCGAACAAACCGCGCAGCAGGCGGCGGCGTTGCTCGGTGGTCACGACCGGCCCCCACTCGCTACCGGCGCTGACCTGATCGAGCAAACCCGAAAAAAATGCGCCGACCGGACTGGTCATACCGGCTTGAAAGCGCGGATTCTGTTTCAGAATAGCGGCCAGCAGCGTCGAACCGGAGCGCGGCAGGCCGGAAATAAAGTGGTAACGATGACTCATTGCGAACCCAGCGCCAAGGCGCGGGCCGTCGCGTCGACAACCCGCGGCATATCGATATTTTTCATCAGCACAGTGTCGGTAACAAGTTCGCGAACGGGTAATGGGTTCGAAAAATAGTCGCAGACCGCGACCTTGTCAACCGCGCGGCGCATTCAAGCCGAACATCGGTATCGGATCTCACAGTAGCCTAGCTTTTCCGTTAGGAACGATTATGCTTAATGTCGCTTACGCTTTACAAAACTTCGGCGTTCGCCCGGAGAACAAGCTTGGCGGCTTTTTCCCGGCTATTTTTCGCAAACACCCCAGGAGGTCCATCATGGCTGATCCATTTTTAGGCGAAATCCACATCTTCGGTTTTGCATATGCCCCGCAAGATTGGGCGTTCTGCAACGGCCAGCAAATGGCGATACAACAACAAAATGCACTGTACGCGCTGCTTGGGACAAGATTCGGCGGCGATGGCCGTAGCTTCTTCAATTTACCCAATCTGCAAGGCCGGGCGCCGATTCATTTCGGCGCCAATCCGCTGCCCGCTTCGCAACCTTACCAGATGGCGCAAACCGGCGGCACCTCTGGCGCCACGGTCCAAACCCAAACCGCGTTTAGTTTGACCACCGCCAATTTGCCGTCTCATACCCACGCCGCCGATCTATCGCTAGCCGGCGTCAACGCCGCCACGGCCGTCAAGGTCTCCACCGGCGCCGGCGGCGGCGTTAATCCCGATGCCAACGCCACGCTGACTAACGCCCCAAACGGCCAGACCTCGGCCGCGGTGTTTCTACCGGCCGCCACGCCGCAAACCAACCCGATCACGCTGGGCGGAGTGACGACCACGTTGAGCGGCAACGGCACGGTCACGGTCGGTAATACCGGCGCCGGCGCCCCGGTCAGCGCACCGCTGAACTTCAGCGTCCCGGCCGCGATGTCGCCCTATCTGGCGCTGAACTTCTGCATCGCGCTCAACGGCATTTTCCCGATGCAGCAATGAGTACCGCGAATCCTGATCCAAAAAATGCACCGATCGCCGACTTGAGTAGCGGGCATTTCCTGCCCTATCTCGGCCAAACCTGTCTGTTGGAAAGCGGCGCGGTGACGATCGCCACGGTCCTGGCGCGTGTCGACGAAAAACCCGGCGCCCGCTCGCCGAGCGGCGACCGGGACAGCCGCATGCCGTTCGCGCTGCTACTGAAAGGCGACGCCGATTGTCCGTATCTGGACGGTGTGTTTACGATGCGCATCGCCCAAGCGTTCGAGGTTCCCGGCATTTACCTGAGCCGGGTCTTGAACGCCGGCCCGCAACCGGCGGCGTTGTTTCAAGCGGTGTTTAACTGACATGAGCGCGCATACCTACCGACGCGAACGGCGAAAAAGCTCGGTTCAACCCCAGCGGCGACGGCGATGGCGCTAGCGCCATCGCCGTCCGGCTTGAATCTGAGGCCGCAACGCGACAATGACGCGACCTTTCTAGCCGGCCTGTACCACAGCTTGCGCGACGACTTGCGCCTGCTCGACGCCGAGCGCGATTTCGTCGAGGAACTGATCGAAATGCAGTTTCGCGCCCAGCGCGAAGGCTACGGTCAACAATTTCCGAATGCGATGTATTTCATCATCGAAATACATAGCCAAGCTGTCGGCCGGGTCGCCGTCGATTTCGGCCACAACGAAGTGCGTTTGATCGATTTAGCCTTGCTGCCGGCCGCCCGAAATCGCGGCCACGGTCGGGCGGTGATTCGCGCCTTACAGCAGGCGGCCGGACAGGCCCATGCGCCGTTGACGTTGGTCGCCGCGCTGGACAACCCCGGCGCCTTGGCGTTTTACGCCAAGCTGGGCTTCGGGCTGGCTAGAACCAGCGACAGCCACGCCTTGCTGGTTTGGTATCCGGGCGGCGCTTGACTCGCGACCGGGCTAGTGGCGGTTTTGATTGCGCCAGTTATCGACGATGCCTTCCACGTCTAGATCGTCCGGGCCTTCCCGCCAAGCGGTGAAGTAATCGACGTCGTTGCTCTTGGGTTCGGGATTGGGCCGGTAGATTTGCACCCGGGTCGGCAGCGGCGCGGCCTCGCCTAGCACCAGGGCCTCGCCGCGCCCCAACGAACTCAAAATATCGGCCAGATCGCCCTCGGCTTCCGGCACTAGGCCGCGAATGTATTGCTGATCGTCCGGATTGGTGGTGCGTAAACAGATATACGAACTGCATTGCGCCAGCATGGTTTCCGATAATTCGGTCGGCCGTTGGCTGACCACGCCGATCGACACCCCGTATTTGCGGCCTTCCTTGGCGATACGCTCCATCATTTTGCGGGTGCCTTCGAACTGACTGCTTTTTTCACGCGGGATGTAGGCGTGAGCTTCCTCGCAAATCAACGTGATCGGGAATTCGCGGCGGCGCGGATTCCAGTAATTGAACTCATACGCCAGCCGGCCGACTTGCGCCGACACAGCCGGCCGCACGTCGGTCGGCACCGAACTGAGATCGACGACGGTGATATTGGCCTTCTTACGGCCCAGACCGACGAACTCGCGCAGCAATTCGGCCATGCTGTCCGAGGTGTTGCGCTTTTTCGGTTTCAATAAAAAGTCGTAGCGCACGTCGTTGAAGCGGCTTTGCATCCGCACCAAAAATTCGTCGAACTGGCCGAACAAGGCGCCCTTGGTCTTGCCGAAGTCCTTGCGTTCCTCGTTGGCGGCCTTGAACTGCATGTACAGCTCGGCCAGCGAAAAGAAAATCGGCGTGTCGATGGATACCACCCCCATGCCGACATTCTTGGCTTCCTTACGCTTGAGCTGCTGCAAAATCTCGCGCATGAAGGCCATTTGAATCGACGAACCGGGATCGTCGCGGTCGATGAACAAATCCACCAGCTCGGCGTAAGTCATCATCCAATACGGCATTTCCAATTCCATCGCGTCGACGTAATTGACGCGCTCGCTGGGGAAGGCCGACTCGATGCGGCCGTCCGGCGTCTTCCAGCAATATTCGCCGTGCAGGTCCAGCATGATCAAATGGGTCTTCGGCATCGCCGCGATCGTGTGTTGGATCAGACTGGTCACGGTCCACGATTTGCCGGAACCGGACTGGCCGACGATCGCGAAATGCCGGCCGAACAAGGCGCGCGGATCGAGGCTGAGATGGTAATCCTTGTGACTGGCGAGCTGGCCGATGAAAAATTGGTAGTCGCGGAACTTGGAAAAAATCGCGTTGATCTCGGCCAAGCCCACCGCATACACCGCCGCGCCGGGCGTCGGATAATGGCGCACGCCGCGGATGAACACATTGCTTTCGTTCAGTTCGCCGACCGGAATCAACGCGATAAAGCGGTCGGTGGCGCGGTTGCCGGCCTGATCGAAGCGGTCGCGCTCCCACATCTTGAAGACCAACGCCAGCACCCCGATATGCGATTGGCGAATCACCACGTAGGAACCCAAATGGCCGGCCAGAATCTCTTCATCGCCCAGCCGGATGATCGGCGCCGCGGTGGCGTGCTCTTCGACGATGCGGGCGTCCATGCCGTCGGCGCGCACCTCGGTCAAATAGGCGATCAGGATGTTGTCGGTGGTGTCACTCATGGCAATCTCGGCTGCGGAACAAGCTGGGCTAAGCTTAGCCGAAAATTTTCCGCCGACGCCGCCGGCTCTGTCGGCGATACGCCAAACCGGATCGACATTGCCGACAATGCCGGAACCGACCGACGGCCGGAAACGCCGGGGCTCGCGGATTCCCGGCGCTTCGGCGCCGAACGGCGCCGGGCGCGGATATTGCTTGACCTATAGTAGGTATGCTTAACTCGGCCCCATTGCCGACCGGCAAATCCGGTCCGCCATTCGGAGTTTTAAAGGCCGGGGTCGGTAGACGGCAAGCGCTCAGCGATCTGTTCCCCGCTTTGAGAAAGAGGGGGGTAGTTCTTGTCAGATTGGAAGAAAGACCGTCATACCCGCCGGGAAGCGGGTATCCAGTGCCATGGATGGCGAGCTTCGAACCCTCCATGGCGGCTAGACTCGCTCCGCGCGCTAACGGGTCCGGCAATCCATGCCGGAATGACAGCCTTCGGTAAGGGGAAGCCTGAAATCTAACCAAATTGAATTAAGTGAGGGGCAGAATGAGCGGAGATAAAAACCAATGCGTTACCTTGTGATTCCCCCTCACCGCGCCCCCTCTCCCGCGAGGAGAGGGGGCTTTTCCGACACCCTCCAAACGGGGAAACCGGAATTAAGGCCGCTGGAGAAGCCCAGCCAAATAGTGACAGGCCGGGGGGAATACTCCGCAGGCAGCACGCTGAAATGGGCTTAAACCCTGCATCAACCACTTCGATGAGGTCAACATGAAAATCGGCATACCCAAGGAAATCAAACCCAACGAAAACCGGGTCGCGCTGGTGCCGTCCGGCGCGGCCGCACTGGTAAGCGCCGGCCACCAGGTCGTGATCGAGACCGGCGCCGGCGCCGGCGCCGGCTTTGCCGACGAACTCTATGTCGCGGCCGGCGCCGAACTGGCCCCGGCCGCCGCGCCGGTGTGGGACAGCGCCGACCTGGTCGTCAAGGTCAAGGAGCCGATTGAGCCGGAATGGTCGCTGTTACGTCCTGACCTGACCGTGTTTACCTACTTTCACTTCGCCGCCAACCGCCGCTTGACCGAAGCGCATCTGGCCTCCGGCGCCACCTGCATCGCCTACGAAACCGTGCAATTGCCGCATGGCGAGTTGCCGCTATTGACCCCGATGTCGGAAGTCGCCGGCCGCTTGGCGGTGCAGGAAGGCGCGCATTATCTGGAAAAGCTCTACGGCGGGCGCGGCGTGCTGCTGGGCGGCGTGCCGGGCGTGGCGCCAGCCAAGGTCGTCATCCTCGGCGGCGGTGTGGTCGGCACCCATGCCGCCAAAATGGCCGCCGGCCTGGGCGCGCAAGTCACGATATTGGACCTGTCGCTGGACCGCCTGCGCCACCTCGCCGACATTCTGCCGCCCAACGTGCAACTGCTGTATTCCAGCCGCCACGCGATTCTGGAACACATCGCCCAAGCCGACCTGGTCATCGGCGGCGTACTGGTCACCGGTGCCGCCGCGCCCAAACTGATCCGCCGCGAAGACCTGGCGACGATGCAGCCCGGCGCGGTCATCGTCGACGTCGCGGTCGATCAAGGCGGCTGCGTGGAAACCACCCACCCCACTACTCACGCCGATCCGGTCTATCTGGTGGACGGCATCGTTCATTACGCGGTCGCCAACATGCCGGGCGGCGTGCCGCGCACCTCGACGCTGGCCTTGACCAACGCCACCCTCCCCTACGTGCTGCAACTGGCCAACAAGGGTTGGCAAACCGCGTTGCGCGACAATCCGGCCTTGCTGAAAGGCCTGAACGTCGTCGCCGGCCACGTTACCTACCCCGGCATCGCCGACGCTTTCGGCATGGCGTGTTTGCCGCAAGAACAGTTTTTACAGTGACAGTCATGTTGGGAGCGGCGCCTTCGTCGCGACCAGGACGCCGCTCCCACCGACTGCAAGCCATCGCTTGGGACGATACGGCGGTTTCATGATCGTCGCTAGGTAAGTCGTTGGGCGCGGAACGGAACCTACCCGGCTTCGACTCCGCTCAGCCGGCGTTCGCTGCCTGCGCCGGCGTCAAGCCGAAGCGACCGACTTCACCTTGCCGCTGGACATCCCGCGCCGCTTCGGTAGACTGCCGGCTCTGACCGAGCAGGAGGACAGCAGATGCAGGCAAGCGACACAGTAACGGAGAATCCACTCGCGGCGACGGTCTGGCAAACCAGCGCCGACCAAACCTGGCTATTCGAACGGCAATTCGAAACCCTGGCCTTCCAGAGCGAAGGCGACGACATCGAGCAGCCGACCATCACCGTCAACCCGGAACAACAACGCCAAACCATCGAAGGTTTCGGCTACACGCTAACCGGCGGCAGTGCCCTGCTGATCAGCCGGCTACCGGCCGCCGTCCGGCAAGCCTTGCTGGAAGAACTGTTTTTGCCGGACGGCGACGGCATCGGCGTCAGCTTTCTGCGCCTGAGCATCGGCGCGTCGGACTTGAGCGAGCGCAGCTACTCCTACGACGATCTGGCCGACGGCGAAACCGATTTCGAACTGGCCCGATTCGATCTACAGGCCGGCGACCGCGAAGTCGTGCCCTTGCTGCAAGACATTCTGGCCTTGAATCCGGCCATCAAAATCATCGCCACGCCCTGGTCCGCGCCGCGCTGGATGAAAACCAACGCCGCCTGGGTCGGCGGCAGCCTCAAACCGGAATGCCAACCGGTCTACGCCGCCTACTTCGTCAAATACCTGTTGGCGATGCGGGCGCGCGGCATCGCCATCCACGCCGTCACCCCGCAAAACGAACCGCAAAATTACAAAAACGACCCCAGCATGGTCATGAGCGCCGAGGAACAGGCCGACTTCGTCAGGCTGCATCTGGGGCCGGCCCTGGCCAAGGCCGGTCTGGCCGAGGTCGAGGTATTTTGCTGGGACCATAATTGCGACGTCCCCGAATACCCGTTGACCGTGTTGGCCGACGACCAGGCCCGCGCCTATTTCAGCGGCTCGGCCTGGCATTTGTACGGCGGCGACATCGCGGTGCTGTCGCAAATCCACGCCGCCTACCCGGACAAAAAACTATATTTCACCGAACAATGGGTAGGCTCGGACGGCCAATTCGGCGGCGACTTGCTCTGGCACGTCAAAAACGTGCTGATCGGCGCCACCCGCCACTGGGCTAGCGTCGTGCTGGAATGGAATCTGGCCTCCGACCCGCACTGCCGGCCGCACACCGCCGGCGGCGAAGCCCGCTGCGTCGGCGCGCTGACGATAGACGGCGACCAGATCACCCGCAATGTCGCTTACTACATCATCGCCCACGCCGCCAAATGGGTCCGCCCCGGCTCGCTGCGCCTGGAAACCGCCGCCGACGCGCTGCCCAACGTCGCCTTCCTGACTCCGGACGACCGCATCGTGTTGATCGTCCTAAACGACACCGCCGAGACCCGCGACTTCCGGATTCGCTACCGCGACCTCAACGCCGCCGCCAGCCTGGCGGCCGGGACCGTGGCGACCTATGTTTGGCGGGCGTAAAGTCGCAAAGTGGCCTGTTCGAAGCCGTCACCGAGCGACGCCGATCGCTACGCGCTACTCAAAATTGACGGCCGAGGGCTTTAGCCGCGAACGACTACATTGCAAACACGGATTTCCTTCAAAAACCGACTATTTGCATTCTAGGCTTGAAAATTAGCGCTAACCCAAGTTTTAAATCACTCCGCATTGAGCAAACCTGGTTGGATTATTAGTGTTTCCAGTGAGCGGCTATGTGCAAATTTGCTAGGGAGTTATGCTCGTTACCGGCCATTAGCCGACCATCATCGAGCCTTGGTTTCAGTGACCGCATTGGAATGGAAAGCCGCCTAACCCGGCCAGTCGGGGTAACTATCCAATGTCGACATTTAGGACATTTTTTTGCCCAGGCGACTGGCCGGTATTCGGTGAGCAAATTAACACTATCGTTGCGTCACGAGGTTCCCAAGCACTCTTTGGAACTTATTAGCATGATGAAAGCCTTCCATAGCAGTAAGTCCATAATCAAATTTACGCAGATTGACGACGGCTCAATCCAACTAGGCTGGCAATTGCAGAGCCAAATAGCCATAACGCACCCGGAACCGGTACTGCAGCAACATCACCAGAAATAACGGCCCATGCCTCGTATTTATCAGTCTGGAAATATCTGCCTTGCCGACCGTTCCCGAAATTCACCCACCATGCATATACAGGGTTTGACAAATCCGGTGAACCTGACCAATAAGCATAAGCTTGGAGATTTTGAACCAGTCCTACGTTATTTTGCAGATACGGCGCTGAGCTACTGTAAGTTCCATTACCAAATATCCCAAAGTCGGAAGTAAAGTTGCCGTTGACATCAAAAGCAGGTTTCAAACCCAAATTGACGTAATACATATAACTGAGTTCCGAATACGGGCTATCTATGCTGAAACCGTTATCCGAACTACCGTTAGTCGCATAGGTTAGATTGTAGTTGGTCGCGCTACCGTCGATCGGCTTGATCGCTGGTAGTCGCCATTGATTGTAACCAAGGTAGTTTGCAGAGTTCATTGCAGAAATCCAATCTTGGGCAGTTGTCCAAGACATGGTGCCATTGGCATTAATGCCGGATACGCCGAAAGTATTGGTTGCGGCAAGATTGGCATTTTGCAGCCAGGTTACATCTAAAACCGTGTCATATAACAGCCCATTTCCACGGTCTATCAGCGCAGCATTGGCGGAGGAAAAAAACGCGCCAAAAACCAGTGCCATGGCTACTGATTTCGTTGATTGTTTAAATGTCATATTGTCAAGACTCCCAAAATTTACAATAGAAAAAGCCTTCCGAGGCCTTTTTCCTTGATGAGCGCGCTAAATTAGGCTGATTTACGTCGACCGAAACCGATCAAACCCGAAATTGCAGTACCGAATAACCAAACAGCACCGGGTATGGGGACTGGTGCTGTTGATGCGGTGAACACATAATTTCGGGTGGTCGGCGATTGGCTCATGCACGCGGCATTATCCGGACAGACGCCACCCAAGCCGATCAAGTAATACCCGGCTTTTAATCCGTACAAATCCAGAGTAGAACCATCCACCGAACTGGCGGCACCGCCATTTAAGTAAGGTGATGTCGTGTTCCACGCGCCGCCATTAGCGACTAAATCACCGTCCGAATTGGTAAAGGTCAAACCGTTCTGCGCGTACCCAACCCAACCGTTATGACCGGAAATAATGTTACCTGGCGACGCTAACTTATCGTTAGTGTGTACGCCACCATCGTTAGGGCCGCGTACCTGATTATATTTATGAAAACCGCTGCCGTTGACGATGGGGTTTGATCCGCTGGTCCAAATCGAAAAGCCGCCATAGCTTAAAGGGTCGGTGAAACCAGCGGTGAGTTTGAACTCGACGTTTAAGCGATTGCCTGCGGCGATATCGGACGCGCTACCAACCTGAATTGTGAACCAATCAGCCGTGTGTACCCAACCGAGGTTAAAGCTAGTACCGTAATCCGACCAAGATCTCAGAGGGGTTGAGTCGGTCTGGGTAATCGTCGTCCCCGTAAAAACGCCCAAATTTGTTGAACCGAATGCAAATGATTCAGCAGATACTGCCGACAATGCAGCAACACCTAAAATACTAACAATCGCTCTATCCAATTTTGTTTTCATAAAAACTCCTTGTGCTCTTTCCAAATACCAAATTAGAAACAGGCATTATTTACGGCGCAAACCTAATAAACCCAAAAGCCCAGTGCCAAATAGCCATACCGCACCGGGCACTGGAACAGCGGCAATATTGCCTTGATGTACCGCCCAAGCGAAGTATTGATTGGTTTTTGGATTCGTCGCCTGGCCGCCGCCACTCATATTGCCAATGAAGGCAGTGGTTGCATCGTATTCACTGGACCAATAAGGTTTGGTCATCAAGTCGTGCACTAAACCTATAACCGGGACATTGAAATTGGCGGGATACGTGCCGTTTCCATATGGCCCATCGTGATACGTAAAATTGCCAGAGGTATCGACCACGCCAATCAGACCCAAGTTGACATAAAGCATATACATCAACATCGAGTTCTGACTGGTAATGTTAAAACCGTTATCGGTACTGCCATCAAATGCTCTGGTCATGTTGTAGCTGACTCCATTCACAGGTAGGGCGGAAGCCAACTGCCAACCGCCATAATCGACATTTCGCACGGAATCGTGATACACAAGGTTAGTTGCCCAGGTGTTTGCCGCATCCCAGGTCATTCGACCCGTCGTCGTATCAACACCGGTTGCAGAATATCCCGTGGTGTGTGCGTAATTGGCGTCCTGCAGCCATGTCACATCCAGGACGTTGTCGTACAATAAACCACCCCCCATATCTACTAAGGCAGCCTCCGCTGAGAATGAAAGCCCTCCAAAAACGAGTGCGGCGGCGATTGACTGTGCCGAGTTTTTAAATTTCATATTTTCTATACCCCAAACAATTAGCAAAATTAGACTTAAGTTGTCTTAAGTGGTGAGGCAGAAAATATGCCAAAATCAAATGACGCCCTAAAACCTTACAGTATCATGGATAATTCCTTGAACTGGGCTGGGCTGAGCTGGAAGGACTGCGTGAAATCACTTAAATCTATCGAAATTTAGGTGATATGACCTGTATTGCACCAAATACTAATATTGGGTTTTTTCATGACCGGGCGGATAAGCGAAGCGTCATCCGCCGATAAAACCGTCAAGCATCCGCTTCGCCCAATTCCAACAAGGCCAAGAGCGTAGACAGCCGCAAAGCCATCCGCACGCCGTCGGTGCCGAAACATCCAAGTGACTGATGGCTTGAAGGGCATCAATGTTATGCTTAGCCAACATGTTGGGGTTCGTTACCTCAACCCACGGCCCTTTATATTTTGATCGTCCGGTTAAGTGCTTTTAGCAGATGTAAGGTGGCCAAATTTGCCCACCATTGCAACCCGCGTGGGTACACGCTCTTGTTTTACTCAAAATGGAACCTTCAGTGTCTTGACTGGCTCACCCGGCCTGCCGTAGTCGAGAATATCCATTCGAAACCAATTGGGTTTGATCCCGCGAATGTTTTTGGTGGGGTTCAGGCCGATAAAGTCCTGATCAATGAAGCTAGGGCTTCCGTACGCGACAAGCATGTCACCTACGGAAAACTGATCAATGAATTTTTGATCTGAAAGATTTCCAACTCCCCAAAACACCGCGAACTTTCCCTCTCCCCTAGGAGGGTGTCGTAAAAGCCCCTCTCCTTGCGGGAGAGGGTTCTGTTTCGACTTTTACGACACCGTCTTGATGGGGAAATAATTCCGGGCTTGCATGACCTTCATTGCCGGTGCCGCCGATAAATCGCACCGTTCCCATCGAAACCCGCCGCAGTGCGGTTTGAGCAGTCAGGTGTCCGCGTTCGATCGGCAGCGGTGTCGTCGCGACAGGCTATGTTGCCGTTGATACCGGCAGCGTTCTTATCTCAACACGCAGTGTCGCCAATTAAACATCCAGGGTTCCGCGACGAAGGTGTAGACCTTCACGCTGAACACGCGGTCTTCTAATATGGACAGTGGGCGCCGCTTGTTTAACACGCAAGCGCCACTGTTGATCGGACACGCGCCGCTGTTTGGCAGAGACGGCTGCCTGTTAATCAGCGACGGCTCGATGTTTAATCGAGATCGTCGCCTGTTCATCGGCGGATGTCCGGTGTCGAGTTGCGGAGCGCCGCTGTTAAACACGCGTCACTCGGTGTTTGCATTAGAAGCTTGCCTGTTGATCAGGCGTCGCTCGATGTTCTCGGTCCGTGTCCGCAATGGATTGTTCGGTGTTGTAATGGTAACTCGTCGAGTGATAAAGACCCTGAACAGCTTCGATTCGCCCCAACCGCGAAGGATCGAGCAAGAATCCGCCAGATCGGTGGCAACCTTCTGGCTCGGCAACCTGTAGCTCCGGGTCCGTCGCGCCGACGCTCGCCTCGCCAAGCGCCGCGATCGACAAGTTACGGTGCCGGTAAGGTTCGTCGAAGTTTTGGTGGATAGCGTTGGCGCTCCGACGGAGCAACGGCGTGGGCGCAATGAGCGAGATCGACCCATTGTTGTCAGATGAGGTGTAAATTGCGGTGACAGAAATGGGTTCCTAAGTTGCCATTCAGTATATTGGTGCGGTTAGCTTGCGAATTGCACAATTCGAAGTTAAGATTCCGGGGTAGCTAATCGGATCTACGCGGGCTTACAGGGGGTTGTAGAGATTGAACCAATCTAAGAACCCATACAGGTAATTACTCAATCAAAATGGAGATTAAATGAGACTGACCTTAGTATATTATATTTTCATCGCATTTACATTATCGGCTTGCGCGATTACCCCAAAATTAGAAAATTTAGCAAAGGAACGGCCAAATTTGGTTGGATTTTCTCAAAATACTATTGTCGAACGCTATGGAAAGCCAGATTCGACACATACAAGCTATATGGGAGCAAATAAAATTGATGTTTGGACCTATAATCATTTGGAATATAAAGTTCTTGCAAACACGGTTAGTCAAATAATGATAACCTTTATGGATGGCAGAGTGAGTAGCGTTTCTTATTCAGATCCTTATCGATATCGTAGGTGAGTTTTAATGCCTTGAGTGTGTTATATAGTTAGTGGATTGAAACAGCTGTGCTGTTGATTTAAATATTTTCGCCCTAAATTTTATAATTAGGTAACCTGCCTAAGAAATAAATAAGTCTTTAACAGGCTGTTGATTTTTGCAAAAATCAAATTTTCCATCACTAGATATAGCGGTCTACATCTATGATTTGTACTGTATATAGTACCTGGCTAACGGATAAGTTCATTTTTTCAACAACCTGTTAACAGGTTGGTGAAAAACTATTTTTTGCAATCAATATAGCACTATATTTAGCGCTGCAAGGTTAGATTTGGCACTAAGTAAAAAATTCTTTCAGTTAAATTTATTGTCTAGTGCATGGTTTTTCACTAATCTGTTAATGATAGTGAAAGTAAGGCAATAAATTTTACATTTCTCCAATTCAATTATAAAAAGCAATTCTATTTTATAAGTACTTTTCGTACATACTATAAGTCGTTATAAATGAATTATTTTTGTCGCTATTGAGTTAATTATCTATCAGATCTTTTGCTGTTTTAAAGCATAATATTTTTTTAACTTAAGTAATGCCTTAGGGATATAATAATTGGAAATAGTTAATATTGTAACAATATTTTTAAGCTCTAGTGTTTTAGCAGCACTAGTAACTGTTTTTTTTACCAGAAAATCGCATCAAGAAACGATTGCACTTAAATACATAACTGAAGAAAGAGCCAAATGGAGGGAGAAGATAAAGGAAACGATGTGCTTATTGAGTGAAGCAGTGAATTTGCCAAAATTAAATGGAGAACGTCTAAATAAAACAAGGATGACATCAACTTATTTAAAGCTTAGTCTGAATCCAGACCCCAATCATATCTTAGATAAGCAAATATTAACGTGCATAACCGAACTATGCTCCGAGCCAAATTATGAACGTTTCACCGTTTTGGAAACGAAAATTTCGCTTTTGCTTAAACATGATTGGGAAAGGGCAAAAAATGAAGCCAGATCACCAATTTCTAACCTTTTGTTGTTCGCATCAGTTATGGGTTTTATTTGGTGCATTTTTTATCTTATAATTAGAAAAACCTCAATTTATTCATTGATTCAAAATTTTCATTACTTTTCAGGAGCATATTCAGAGGTTGCTTTTTCTATCATTTTCATAGTAATTGCTATCTGGCTACTTATATTTTTAGTTAACAAAATTAGAGAATATAATCTGGATCGAAAAATAAAGATTCTAAACAAGTTATTGAATTAGTTAAAACGCTAAATACGACAACATAGATCAACGTATTCCTCATATCTTAAAATATTATTTTGATTTTTTTCTTCAAAGATTATGGCACATTAACTACAACCTGTCGTTCAAGTACCCGTGTAGTAAGTTTTTGTGTAACTTCTTTATCATCTATTACCAAAGTCAAAAATATACCGTTCTCACCTAATGGGAAAACTTTATTATTCCAACTACCGTGCCTTCCTGAAACATATTCAACAAGATTATTTGGGTATATTTCCTTTAAAAAAGTACTTTTTGAAAAAAGGATATCCGGCGATTTTGGATTGTTTCTTTCAGCATAAAGAACACCTTCAAACATAAAACCACCAGAGGTTTGGCCGTTATGAATATAAAGTGTTTTGTTCCAGTTTAACTCGATATTTTTATCAGATTTATTTTTTATTTCTAAAACAAAAGAATTACAAATTCCATCAGCACTGCAGTTCGGTATTAGTTTTGTGTCAAAATACTGGTTAGCTCCTTCGATTGTGACTGGTTCGGCTTCAAGTATGTATTGAATTTCACGTTTAAAAGCAATTTTCAGATTATCAAGTGATGATGCTATTATTTTAAAATCAACCCCTTTGCTTTCCAAGGCACTTCTCATGGCTGCTTGTGCATCGGCAAGCTTTGATTTATCTTCATTTGTAGTTAACTCTGAACCATAAATTGATAGCGTCATGGATTGTACTAATAAATTCAATACTGATTCATCTGCTCCATTTTTCAATAGCACTGTTGCTTGTTTTGAAAGATCAGTCGATTTATCCAGCATCCATGTTGCTGTCCTTTCATAACGATTCAAAGGAAGAATACTTTCCCATCTATCGATACTGACTGGTGAAATAGCGCTCTTCAATGTACTGTTTGGCTGTGCTTGTGAATAGTACTTATATTTATTTTGACTATAGTCATTTGCAGCATATTGTGAATTGATATGTTGCTTAGAACATCCAAATCCAAACAACAGCAAGAACAATACTTTTTTTGAAATCATTTTTTTATGTTGCAATGTAAGCATTTAATAATTATACGGAAATAATGATCAATATATCACTGAATACAATTACTGTTCATTATTTGGTTAGCTAAAAACAATATTTCAGAATTTAATCAATATCTAGTAGTCAGTTATGTTTTGCCTGCACTAAATATAATTTCTCTTAAGACTGAAAAATAGTTTTGCACTAACCTGTTAGAATCAAAAAACCTGAATAACTTCACGGTTTATATTTTTTAAATTTTCTGAAGAACATTAAGCATCTCCACTAGGTTAACAAATAACCGCTGAATCCATAGTGGCTGAAGTTGTAAAGTTTTCAAAAATACACTCTCTTATCTCTTTTGCTTTCTAGCTTTTATTAAACATTTCTGATTCATGCGGGTAAGCAGAAATATCTGCAGATTGCCCCCTAAAAAACATGTAGCTATAGTTTGCGATTTTAAACTCACAAAGTCTATTCATAAATCGACCTTGTTTGACAGCTTTATGGCTAGCAACTGCCCATTTGATGAAATAATTGAATGTCGCTTATTGGCCGATCACAGACATTCAAAATCTGGCGGGGTTTGAATTGTAACCCGTGGCGGCTTTGCGATCGGAACGACTGGCGGTTTTAATCGGAATACGTTGTTACTGTTCGAGAGAACGGCGCAAATCCTTGATGAGACGGTAGAGGTGCAATGAATCTGTCGGTGAGGGGGCAAAACCAAACCGCTCGTAGAACCGTTTTGCGGGGGAGTCCTTGGCGTGAACCGCAAAAGCACGAATACCGCCAATGTCGGCAGCCTGCAACGTGCGCAGCATCGCGTCTTTTAACAGGCCTGAACCAATCTTACGGCCTTGCCAGGCGGTGCTCACGGCCAGCCGCGCTAACAACATGACCGGCACAGGGTGACGGGCTAAGCCTTTGGTCAAGCGCTCCGGCGCATCGTTAAAAGCGACTTCGCCCACAACCAGGCTGTAGAAGCCAATGACGTCCTGGTCATGTAGACCGACATACGTTTGCGAAGCGTTGGCTTGCTGGTTGCCGAGGGCATAGCGAATCAGAAAGCGGTCAAGCTCCTCGTGCCCACAGGTAAAGCGATCAACGGGATGATCGCGCCGTAGCTTCTCAATCCGAAACCCCGTCATTCGGTCGTCGGCAGATCAAAGGGGCTCGGCTCGCGAAGCAAGCGTTGAATCTGGGGTACAAGTTGTGGCGGCGCATCGAGCGCGGACATAAATTTTTCCCATTGCTCGGCATTGAGTTCAAAGCGTTGTCGCTCGGTAAGCGTTTCGGCGGCGCGTGCCAAGGCACTCGCCAATACAAACTGACTGACCGAGCAATGGGCTGCCTGGGCTGCCGCGCTCAAGGTCTGCTTGGCTTCGGGCGATAATCGCAGGTCAAGTTTGGTGGTGCGAGTCGATTGAATAGCCATAATGCCTCCTATACACAGAGGAGAGCAGTATAGCCGTCAGACGTTGTCATGACAATTATATCCAAAGTGGATTCACGAGGTCTGAAAACGCCGGATGTTCGTCGGTGACGAACGGCCCTTCTTATCGCTGATAAACCGCATTATCCAACCTTCGCTGAAACCAGTCCATGCCATTATTTGCCATCCAACTCTGCTTTAAATAAAGCAGCGCGAACACCACTACCGATTCGACGTCCGCCTCTGAAATTGCGATCGCTAAAATTGAATTCCGCCGAGAGGCAAAATTGCGCTTTGCGTTAAGCGGTTACAAGCGTTGTCGGTTTTCGGTAAATACCACGACCTCCGGCGATGGCCGGCGCGCCTCGGCGTTCAGCAACGCGGCGATGGCGGAGACGATGCCGTTCAGGTCGTCGGCCTTGAACACGCCGCTGATGCGTTGGCTGGCCAGTCCGGGCGAGGCCAGTTGGATGCGGACTGGATGGTAGCGCTCGATTTCGGCGGCCACCTGGGCCAAGCTTTGGTCGCGCCAGATGATTTCGCCGCGCCGCCAGGCTTGACGGGCTTCAATGTCGATGGCGATCGGTGCGGATTGGCGCCCGGATGCGCTATAGGCCAGTTGCTCGCCGCTGCGCAGCGAGGAGGTGGCGAGCGCTTGGGCATCCGCGCCGGAGCGGACTTCCACTTCGCCTTCGAACACGCTGACCGTGGTGGATTCCGGACCTCGATACACTGCGAATTGGGTGCCGATGTCGCGAGTTTCGCCGCCGTCGGCCTTGACCACGAAAGGTCGCCAGGGTTGGTGGGCGACTTGCGCGAACAGTTCGCCGCGTTCGAGTTCCAACTCGCGCCGGCCTTTGCCGTATCGAACCGTGACGTCGGTCGCGGTGTTCAATTCCAACAAACTGCCGTCGGCCAAGGTCACGCTGAGCCGTTCGCCGATGTCGGTATGGTAGTGTTGATAGTGCTCGCCGAAATAAGGGCTTCGCCAGAGAAGGCCAACCGCCAACAGCAGCGCCGCCGCGATACCGACAGGATAAAAACGGTTGGCGGCGGCGCGGCGGACGGGTTTACGGCTCAGCGGACCTGCATAGACCGACTGCAACGGACTCATGGCTTGCCACAGCGTTTCCAGGGTTTGATATTCGTGGCGGTGGTGCGGATCGGCGGCTAGCCAGCGCTGGAATTCCAGCCGGTCCGCCGCGCAGCAACCCGGCGAACGCAGTCGGGCAAACCAAACGCTGGCGGCCTCGGCTGGCGATGGCGCGCTGGGGTGGTCAGACATTGCCGGCCGCCGTCGAGTCATTGCGCGTCGCTAAAATGCCGTGGCGATTCATGTCATGGTTCCAGCAAGCCGGCATCTTGCAGGTACTGCCGACAAGTCAGCAGGCCGGCGCTGACGTGCTTTTCCACCATAGCGACCGAAATGCCAAGGATGTCGGCAATTTGCGGGTAGGTGTGATTATGAAAGCGATGCAGTACGAAGGCTTCGCGCCGGCGCGGCGGCATGGCGTCGATTGCGGCGCGGATCACGGCTTGAGTTTGCGACAGGCTTAATTGTTGTTCGGGATTGTGGTCCCGGCTGGTTTGCTCCTCGAGTGCCGCGTCGCCGTCGTGTTTGGCGTCGTGCCAGTCCCGGCGGTTCAGTACGTTGACGGCTAATTGGCCGGCGATATGAAACAGCAGGGCCTTGGGGCTTTGGATGTCTTGAGCGGGGATGATCTTCAACAGGCGCCGATAGGCTTCCTGGGCCACGTCGGCGGCATCCTGCGGACAATCCAGGCGCCGCCGCAACATGGCCTGCAAATCCTTCTGGTGGGTTTCTATCAGGCACTGAACCCTGTGCCTTGCCAAGTCGTTCATGGGTTGGGATGGATGCGGCTAGTGAATGCGTGAATTCTCGACGCATGGTACACCGCAAATTGTCGCCGCGCCAACGAGATACGCCGATTCGCAATCGATGTCCGCGGTGCTGTTGTTTGCTAGCTGCCGGCATACTATGGCGCAGAACGCCCGCCGTCTTCCAAGGGCGGGACCAACGTGGCGTTCCGTTTTGCTAGGTCTAATATTGAATGCTGATTGATCCCATAAAAAATCGTGGTTGACCGAAGGTTGGAAACATGATGCTTGGACTGTCAAAACCGGCGCCGGTGAAATAATATTTATCCAATAAGTTATTCACATTCAACTGAGCACTGACTTTGGTTTTTCCAACCTTGATACTGTAGGCCGCCAGCAAATCAACGGTTGCATAGCCAGGGATCGTAAATTGCGGCGCGAGACAGCACGTCAATTGACTGCTTTGCAGATTAACTCCGCCACCCAATTTGAAGCCTTTCAGTGTGTCGCTCTGAAATTCATAAGTACTGAAAAGGCTGGCGGTATTGCGCGGTACGCCCCAATAGCGAGTCCCGACCGGATACAAGCCCAAAAATGCTTCATTTTCCGGATTGGTTTTGCTGATAGTGGTGTCCGTATACGAGTAAGTGGCTATCGCACTCCAGCCCGGCAAGATTTCGCCTTGAATATCCAGTTCTGGACCTCGGTTGTGCACTTCACCAACTGCAAGTTGGCAGGGTCCGCCACCACATATATGCGACACATTCGGATCGGTTGAAGCGAGATTTGTTTTGGTTAAGTCGTAATACGCCAAAGTTGCACGCAAACGACCGTCGAAGAACTCGGTTTTTACGCCTCCTTCATATTGAGTAGCACTGGTTGGGTCAATTGTTTTACTGATACCTGGACTGACATAAGCTCTGCCGGAGTTGGCGCCAAAACCTTCAACATAGTTGGCGTAAAGGCTGAGCCAACTTTGCGGTTGCCACAGGATCCCGACGCGCGGTGTCACCGCATCTTGGGTCGTTGGATCTTGTGAAGTCACCGTGCCGGTGTAGTTTTGCGATGACTGCTTTTGATGGAGGCTGTCGTAAAAGCTAGCCCACACGAGATACGATAAAATATCCGCACGCCAACCCGCCGGAAATCAGTCGTGACAGCCGAATCGATCAGTAGACCCGTCAAAACCTTGTGTAGCAGCCGGCAATCTTCGCTATTCGATGACGTCGTGATTGAAGAGGTGCCCGAGTCTATCGCCCCATCCGCCTCTGGAAAGCCCTACATCCGTTTCGAAGCCCCCGATCCACGCGGATTGTCGATCAATGGCAAGCCGTTGCGCGAACATCTGCAACAGACCGGCTTAACCACGCCGCTGAAATTGCGTCCTCTGTTGGAATCGTTGTCCTTCGCGGACTTTGAAGTCCGTTACCAGCCCGGCGGGCGTCCGCCGTATGCGCCGCGGGCGATGGTCGGCATCATTCTGTATGGGATTTTGCAAGGCTTGAGCAGTTTGCGCGATCTGGAGCGCTTGGCCCGGTCCGACGTGGGTTGCTGGTGGTTGAGCGGCGGCATCATGCCGGATCATTCGGTCATCGGCCGGTTTGTGCGTCAACACGAAACCCTGTTGACGACCGAGTTTTTCGATGGCGTGACCCGTCAGGTCTTGAAAGTCACCGGCTCCGGGACGACCACGCTGGCCGGCGACGGCACTATCATCGAAGCCATGTCCTCGCGGTTTCAATTGATGCGGGAAGAAGCGCTCCAGCAAGCCTTGGTCCAAGCACAGGAAACGGTACGGGCCCATCCAAGCGATACCGCCGCTGCGCAGCGATTGAACGTGCTGGAACAGGCGCAAGTCGAGCTCACGGCGCGTCAGCAAAAACAGGCCGCCAAGGGCAAGGACCCCGCCAAGACTCAAGTGCAAAGCAACGAACCGGAGGCGGTGTTGCAACCGCAAAAGAATTCCAAGGACTTCCGTGGCAGTTACAAGCCAACGGTATTGGCCAACGATAGCCGGGTCATCGTCGCTTGCGACGTGCATCCCTCCAGCGAAACCGAAGTCATCCCGGCCTTATTGGATCGCGCCCAAGCCCTGGGCCTGGTCGAAACCGCCCTGTTCGACTCTGGTTTTTTCAGCGACGGCATCCTGGACGCGACCGAGCAACGCGGCATCGAACTGCTCTGTCCAGAAGGCCAAAGCCTAGGCGAAGACTGGAACAAACAATCGGACAAACAAATCCCCAAAAGCCGCTTCATCTATCAAACCGACGATGATAGCTATCTGTGCCCGAACCAACAACGGCTGACCCCGCATCACACCTGCAACGGCGGCAAACGCGGCCGGGCTTATACCGTCTACACCTGTGACGCCTGTAACGATTGCCCGCTGAAAAGCCAATGTATCCGTGGCAAGGGCGGTCGCACACTCAAGCGCTATGCCAGCGATGACCAAAAAGACGCCCTGCGCCGGAAAATGACCCAGCCCGAACCGCGCCAGCGCTACCGGCAGCGCCAAGCGATGGTGGAACCCGTTTTTAGTCAGCTCCGGGGCCGGCAGGGTTTAAACCGCTTTCGCCGCAAGGGCTTGGCCGGCGTCAAAGTCGAGTTCGCCTTGCATGCCATGGCATACAACCTGGGTCGCGCCTTGGCTGTTGCCATTTTTAGCGTTCTATATCAATGGCTGCGCTGGATGGCGGGCTGGTTTGCGCGCATATTGCATTTTTGGCATTTGCCCGCAACCCACCACGGATCTCGGCTGGTCCAGGAAAATAGGGCCGGTTTTTGAGGGTTGGAACGAAAAACTGGGGTTTTACGACGGCCTC
>NZ_MKMC01000028.1:0-23368 GCF_001856095.1 Methylomonas sp. LWB | reverse complement strand
GAGGGTGTCGTAAAAGCCCCTCTCCTTGCGGGAGAGGGTTCTGTTTCGACTTTTACGACACCGTCTTGATGGGGAAATAATTCCGGGCTTGCATGACCTTCATTGCCGGTGCCGCCGATAAATCGCACCGTTCCCATCGAAACCCGCCGCAGTGCGGTTTGAGCAGTCAGGTGTCCGCGTTCGATCGGCAGCGGTGTCGTCGCGACAGGCTATGTTGCCGTTGATACCGGCAGCGTTCTTATCTCAACACGCAGTGTCGCCAATTAAACATCCAGGGTTCCGCGACGAAGGTGTAGACCTTCACGCTGAACACGCGGTCTTCTAATATGGACAGTGGGCGCCGCTTGTTTAACACGCAAGCGCCACTGTTGATCGGACACGCGCCGCTGTTTGGCAGAGACGGCTGCCTGTTAATCAGCGACGGCTCGATGTTTAATCGAGATCGTCGCCTGTTCATCGGCGGATGTCCGGTGTCGAGTTGCGGAGCGCCGCTGTTAAACACGCGTCACTCGGTGTTTGCATTAGAAGCTTGCCTGTTGATCAGGCGTCGCTCGATGTTCTCGGTCCGTGTCCGCAATGGATTGTTCGGTGTTGTAATGGTAACTCGTCGAGTGATAAAGACCCTGAACAGCTTCGATTCGCCCCAACCGCGAAGGATCGAGCAAGAATCCGCCAGATCGGTGGCAACCTTCTGGCTCGGCAACCTGTAGCTCCGGGTCCGTCGCGCCGACGCTCGCCTCGCCAAGCGCCGCGATCGACAAGTTACGGTGCCGGTAAGGTTCGTCGAAGTTTTGGTGGATAGCGTTGGCGCTCCGACGGAGCAACGGCGTGGGCGCAATGAGCGAGATCGACCCATTGTTGTCAGATGAGGTGTAAATTGCGGTGACAGAAATGGGTTCCTAAGTTGCCATTCAGTATATTGGTGCGGTTAGCTTGCGAATTGCACAATTCGAAGTTAAGATTCCGGGGTAGCTAATCGGATCTACGCGGGCTTACAGGGGGTTGTAGAGATTGAACCAATCTAAGAACCCATACAGGTAATTACTCAATCAAAATGGAGATTAAATGAGACTGACCTTAGTATATTATATTTTCATCGCATTTACATTATCGGCTTGCGCGATTACCCCAAAATTAGAAAATTTAGCAAAGGAACGGCCAAATTTGGTTGGATTTTCTCAAAATACTATTGTCGAACGCTATGGAAAGCCAGATTCGACACATACAAGCTATATGGGAGCAAATAAAATTGATGTTTGGACCTATAATCATTTGGAATATAAAGTTCTTGCAAACACGGTTAGTCAAATAATGATAACCTTTATGGATGGCAGAGTGAGTAGCGTTTCTTATTCAGATCCTTATCGATATCGTAGGTGAGTTTTAATGCCTTGAGTGTGTTATATAGTTAGTGGATTGAAACAGCTGTGCTGTTGATTTAAATATTTTCGCCCTAAATTTTATAATTAGGTAACCTGCCTAAGAAATAAATAAGTCTTTAACAGGCTGTTGATTTTTGCAAAAATCAAATTTTCCATCACTAGATATAGCGGTCTACATCTATGATTTGTACTGTATATAGTACCTGGCTAACGGATAAGTTCATTTTTTCAACAACCTGTTAACAGGTTGGTGAAAAACTATTTTTTGCAATCAATATAGCACTATATTTAGCGCTGCAAGGTTAGATTTGGCACTAAGTAAAAAATTCTTTCAGTTAAATTTATTGTCTAGTGCATGGTTTTTCACTAATCTGTTAATGATAGTGAAAGTAAGGCAATAAATTTTACATTTCTCCAATTCAATTATAAAAAGCAATTCTATTTTATAAGTACTTTTCGTACATACTATAAGTCGTTATAAATGAATTATTTTTGTCGCTATTGAGTTAATTATCTATCAGATCTTTTGCTGTTTTAAAGCATAATATTTTTTTAACTTAAGTAATGCCTTAGGGATATAATAATTGGAAATAGTTAATATTGTAACAATATTTTTAAGCTCTAGTGTTTTAGCAGCACTAGTAACTGTTTTTTTTACCAGAAAATCGCATCAAGAAACGATTGCACTTAAATACATAACTGAAGAAAGAGCCAAATGGAGGGAGAAGATAAAGGAAACGATGTGCTTATTGAGTGAAGCAGTGAATTTGCCAAAATTAAATGGAGAACGTCTAAATAAAACAAGGATGACATCAACTTATTTAAAGCTTAGTCTGAATCCAGACCCCAATCATATCTTAGATAAGCAAATATTAACGTGCATAACCGAACTATGCTCCGAGCCAAATTATGAACGTTTCACCGTTTTGGAAACGAAAATTTCGCTTTTGCTTAAACATGATTGGGAAAGGGCAAAAAATGAAGCCAGATCACCAATTTCTAACCTTTTGTTGTTCGCATCAGTTATGGGTTTTATTTGGTGCATTTTTTATCTTATAATTAGAAAAACCTCAATTTATTCATTGATTCAAAATTTTCATTACTTTTCAGGAGCATATTCAGAGGTTGCTTTTTCTATCATTTTCATAGTAATTGCTATCTGGCTACTTATATTTTTAGTTAACAAAATTAGAGAATATAATCTGGATCGAAAAATAAAGATTCTAAACAAGTTATTGAATTAGTTAAAACGCTAAATACGACAACATAGATCAACGTATTCCTCATATCTTAAAATATTATTTTGATTTTTTTCTTCAAAGATTATGGCACATTAACTACAACCTGTCGTTCAAGTACCCGTGTAGTAAGTTTTTGTGTAACTTCTTTATCATCTATTACCAAAGTCAAAAATATACCGTTCTCACCTAATGGGAAAACTTTATTATTCCAACTACCGTGCCTTCCTGAAACATATTCAACAAGATTATTTGGGTATATTTCCTTTAAAAAAGTACTTTTTGAAAAAAGGATATCCGGCGATTTTGGATTGTTTCTTTCAGCATAAAGAACACCTTCAAACATAAAACCACCAGAGGTTTGGCCGTTATGAATATAAAGTGTTTTGTTCCAGTTTAACTCGATATTTTTATCAGATTTATTTTTTATTTCTAAAACAAAAGAATTACAAATTCCATCAGCACTGCAGTTCGGTATTAGTTTTGTGTCAAAATACTGGTTAGCTCCTTCGATTGTGACTGGTTCGGCTTCAAGTATGTATTGAATTTCACGTTTAAAAGCAATTTTCAGATTATCAAGTGATGATGCTATTATTTTAAAATCAACCCCTTTGCTTTCCAAGGCACTTCTCATGGCTGCTTGTGCATCGGCAAGCTTTGATTTATCTTCATTTGTAGTTAACTCTGAACCATAAATTGATAGCGTCATGGATTGTACTAATAAATTCAATACTGATTCATCTGCTCCATTTTTCAATAGCACTGTTGCTTGTTTTGAAAGATCAGTCGATTTATCCAGCATCCATGTTGCTGTCCTTTCATAACGATTCAAAGGAAGAATACTTTCCCATCTATCGATACTGACTGGTGAAATAGCGCTCTTCAATGTACTGTTTGGCTGTGCTTGTGAATAGTACTTATATTTATTTTGACTATAGTCATTTGCAGCATATTGTGAATTGATATGTTGCTTAGAACATCCAAATCCAAACAACAGCAAGAACAATACTTTTTTTGAAATCATTTTTTTATGTTGCAATGTAAGCATTTAATAATTATACGGAAATAATGATCAATATATCACTGAATACAATTACTGTTCATTATTTGGTTAGCTAAAAACAATATTTCAGAATTTAATCAATATCTAGTAGTCAGTTATGTTTTGCCTGCACTAAATATAATTTCTCTTAAGACTGAAAAATAGTTTTGCACTAACCTGTTAGAATCAAAAAACCTGAATAACTTCACGGTTTATATTTTTTAAATTTTCTGAAGAACATTAAGCATCTCCACTAGGTTAACAAATAACCGCTGAATCCATAGTGGCTGAAGTTGTAAAGTTTTCAAAAATACACTCTCTTATCTCTTTTGCTTTCTAGCTTTTATTAAACATTTCTGATTCATGCGGGTAAGCAGAAATATCTGCAGATTGCCCCCTAAAAAACATGTAGCTATAGTTTGCGATTTTAAACTCACAAAGTCTATTCATAAATCGACCTTGTTTGACAGCTTTATGGCTAGCAACTGCCCATTTGATGAAATAATTGAATGTCGCTTATTGGCCGATCACAGACATTCAAAATCTGGCGGGGTTTGAATTGTAACCCGTGGCGGCTTTGCGATCGGAACGACTGGCGGTTTTAATCGGAATACGTTGTTACTGTTCGAGAGAACGGCGCAAATCCTTGATGAGACGGTAGAGGTGCAATGAATCTGTCGGTGAGGGGGCAAAACCAAACCGCTCGTAGAACCGTTTTGCGGGGGAGTCCTTGGCGTGAACCGCAAAAGCACGAATACCGCCAATGTCGGCAGCCTGCAACGTGCGCAGCATCGCGTCTTTTAACAGGCCTGAACCAATCTTACGGCCTTGCCAGGCGGTGCTCACGGCCAGCCGCGCTAACAACATGACCGGCACAGGGTGACGGGCTAAGCCTTTGGTCAAGCGCTCCGGCGCATCGTTAAAAGCGACTTCGCCCACAACCAGGCTGTAGAAGCCAATGACGTCCTGGTCATGTAGACCGACATACGTTTGCGAAGCGTTGGCTTGCTGGTTGCCGAGGGCATAGCGAATCAGAAAGCGGTCAAGCTCCTCGTGCCCACAGGTAAAGCGATCAACGGGATGATCGCGCCGTAGCTTCTCAATCCGAAACCCCGTCATTCGGTCGTCGGCAGATCAAAGGGGCTCGGCTCGCGAAGCAAGCGTTGAATCTGGGGTACAAGTTGTGGCGGCGCATCGAGCGCGGACATAAATTTTTCCCATTGCTCGGCATTGAGTTCAAAGCGTTGTCGCTCGGTAAGCGTTTCGGCGGCGCGTGCCAAGGCACTCGCCAATACAAACTGACTGACCGAGCAATGGGCTGCCTGGGCTGCCGCGCTCAAGGTCTGCTTGGCTTCGGGCGATAATCGCAGGTCAAGTTTGGTGGTGCGAGTCGATTGAATAGCCATAATGCCTCCTATACACAGAGGAGAGCAGTATAGCCGTCAGACGTTGTCATGACAATTATATCCAAAGTGGATTCACGAGGTCTGAAAACGCCGGATGTTCGTCGGTGACGAACGGCCCTTCTTATCGCTGATAAACCGCATTATCCAACCTTCGCTGAAACCAGTCCATGCCATTATTTGCCATCCAACTCTGCTTTAAATAAAGCAGCGCGAACACCACTACCGATTCGACGTCCGCCTCTGAAATTGCGATCGCTAAAATTGAATTCCGCCGAGAGGCAAAATTGCGCTTTGCGTTAAGCGGTTACAAGCGTTGTCGGTTTTCGGTAAATACCACGACCTCCGGCGATGGCCGGCGCGCCTCGGCGTTCAGCAACGCGGCGATGGCGGAGACGATGCCGTTCAGGTCGTCGGCCTTGAACACGCCGCTGATGCGTTGGCTGGCCAGTCCGGGCGAGGCCAGTTGGATGCGGACTGGATGGTAGCGCTCGATTTCGGCGGCCACCTGGGCCAAGCTTTGGTCGCGCCAGATGATTTCGCCGCGCCGCCAGGCTTGACGGGCTTCAATGTCGATGGCGATCGGTGCGGATTGGCGCCCGGATGCGCTATAGGCCAGTTGCTCGCCGCTGCGCAGCGAGGAGGTGGCGAGCGCTTGGGCATCCGCGCCGGAGCGGACTTCCACTTCGCCTTCGAACACGCTGACCGTGGTGGATTCCGGACCTCGATACACTGCGAATTGGGTGCCGATGTCGCGAGTTTCGCCGCCGTCGGCCTTGACCACGAAAGGTCGCCAGGGTTGGTGGGCGACTTGCGCGAACAGTTCGCCGCGTTCGAGTTCCAACTCGCGCCGGCCTTTGCCGTATCGAACCGTGACGTCGGTCGCGGTGTTCAATTCCAACAAACTGCCGTCGGCCAAGGTCACGCTGAGCCGTTCGCCGATGTCGGTATGGTAGTGTTGATAGTGCTCGCCGAAATAAGGGCTTCGCCAGAGAAGGCCAACCGCCAACAGCAGCGCCGCCGCGATACCGACAGGATAAAAACGGTTGGCGGCGGCGCGGCGGACGGGTTTACGGCTCAGCGGACCTGCATAGACCGACTGCAACGGACTCATGGCTTGCCACAGCGTTTCCAGGGTTTGATATTCGTGGCGGTGGTGCGGATCGGCGGCTAGCCAGCGCTGGAATTCCAGCCGGTCCGCCGCGCAGCAACCCGGCGAACGCAGTCGGGCAAACCAAACGCTGGCGGCCTCGGCTGGCGATGGCGCGCTGGGGTGGTCAGACATTGCCGGCCGCCGTCGAGTCATTGCGCGTCGCTAAAATGCCGTGGCGATTCATGTCATGGTTCCAGCAAGCCGGCATCTTGCAGGTACTGCCGACAAGTCAGCAGGCCGGCGCTGACGTGCTTTTCCACCATAGCGACCGAAATGCCAAGGATGTCGGCAATTTGCGGGTAGGTGTGATTATGAAAGCGATGCAGTACGAAGGCTTCGCGCCGGCGCGGCGGCATGGCGTCGATTGCGGCGCGGATCACGGCTTGAGTTTGCGACAGGCTTAATTGTTGTTCGGGATTGTGGTCCCGGCTGGTTTGCTCCTCGAGTGCCGCGTCGCCGTCGTGTTTGGCGTCGTGCCAGTCCCGGCGGTTCAGTACGTTGACGGCTAATTGGCCGGCGATATGAAACAGCAGGGCCTTGGGGCTTTGGATGTCTTGAGCGGGGATGATCTTCAACAGGCGCCGATAGGCTTCCTGGGCCACGTCGGCGGCATCCTGCGGACAATCCAGGCGCCGCCGCAACATGGCCTGCAAATCCTTCTGGTGGGTTTCTATCAGGCACTGAACCCTGTGCCTTGCCAAGTCGTTCATGGGTTGGGATGGATGCGGCTAGTGAATGCGTGAATTCTCGACGCATGGTACACCGCAAATTGTCGCCGCGCCAACGAGATACGCCGATTCGCAATCGATGTCCGCGGTGCTGTTGTTTGCTAGCTGCCGGCATACTATGGCGCAGAACGCCCGCCGTCTTCCAAGGGCGGGACCAACGTGGCGTTCCGTTTTGCTAGGTCTAATATTGAATGCTGATTGATCCCATAAAAAATCGTGGTTGACCGAAGGTTGGAAACATGATGCTTGGACTGTCAAAACCGGCGCCGGTGAAATAATATTTATCCAATAAGTTATTCACATTCAACTGAGCACTGACTTTGGTTTTTCCAACCTTGATACTGTAGGCCGCCAGCAAATCAACGGTTGCATAGCCAGGGATCGTAAATTGCGGCGCGAGACAGCACGTCAATTGACTGCTTTGCAGATTAACTCCGCCACCCAATTTGAAGCCTTTCAGTGTGTCGCTCTGAAATTCATAAGTACTGAAAAGGCTGGCGGTATTGCGCGGTACGCCCCAATAGCGAGTCCCGACCGGATACAAGCCCAAAAATGCTTCATTTTCCGGATTGGTTTTGCTGATAGTGGTGTCCGTATACGAGTAAGTGGCTATCGCACTCCAGCCCGGCAAGATTTCGCCTTGAATATCCAGTTCTGGACCTCGGTTGTGCACTTCACCAACTGCAAGTTGGCAGGGTCCGCCACCACATATATGCGACACATTCGGATCGGTTGAAGCGAGATTTGTTTTGGTTAAGTCGTAATACGCCAAAGTTGCACGCAAACGACCGTCGAAGAACTCGGTTTTTACGCCTCCTTCATATTGAGTAGCACTGGTTGGGTCAATTGTTTTACTGATACCTGGACTGACATAAGCTCTGCCGGAGTTGGCGCCAAAACCTTCAACATAGTTGGCGTAAAGGCTGAGCCAACTTTGCGGTTGCCACAGGATCCCGACGCGCGGTGTCACCGCATCTTGGGTCGTTGGATCTTGTGAAGTCACCGTGCCGGTGTAGTTTTGCGATGACTGCTTTTGATGGAGGCTGTCGTAAAAGCTAGCCCACACGAGATACGATAAAATATCCGCACGCCAACCCGCCGGAAATCAGTCGTGACAGCCGAATCGATCAGTAGACCCGTCAAAACCTTGTGTAGCAGCCGGCAATCTTCGCTATTCGATGACGTCGTGATTGAAGAGGTGCCCGAGTCTATCGCCCCATCCGCCTCTGGAAAGCCCTACATCCGTTTCGAAGCCCCCGATCCACGCGGATTGTCGATCAATGGCAAGCCGTTGCGCGAACATCTGCAACAGACCGGCTTAACCACGCCGCTGAAATTGCGTCCTCTGTTGGAATCGTTGTCCTTCGCGGACTTTGAAGTCCGTTACCAGCCCGGCGGGCGTCCGCCGTATGCGCCGCGGGCGATGGTCGGCATCATTCTGTATGGGATTTTGCAAGGCTTGAGCAGTTTGCGCGATCTGGAGCGCTTGGCCCGGTCCGACGTGGGTTGCTGGTGGTTGAGCGGCGGCATCATGCCGGATCATTCGGTCATCGGCCGGTTTGTGCGTCAACACGAAACCCTGTTGACGACCGAGTTTTTCGATGGCGTGACCCGTCAGGTCTTGAAAGTCACCGGCTCCGGGACGACCACGCTGGCCGGCGACGGCACTATCATCGAAGCCATGTCCTCGCGGTTTCAATTGATGCGGGAAGAAGCGCTCCAGCAAGCCTTGGTCCAAGCACAGGAAACGGTACGGGCCCATCCAAGCGATACCGCCGCTGCGCAGCGATTGAACGTGCTGGAACAGGCGCAAGTCGAGCTCACGGCGCGTCAGCAAAAACAGGCCGCCAAGGGCAAGGACCCCGCCAAGACTCAAGTGCAAAGCAACGAACCGGAGGCGGTGTTGCAACCGCAAAAGAATTCCAAGGACTTCCGTGGCAGTTACAAGCCAACGGTATTGGCCAACGATAGCCGGGTCATCGTCGCTTGCGACGTGCATCCCTCCAGCGAAACCGAAGTCATCCCGGCCTTATTGGATCGCGCCCAAGCCCTGGGCCTGGTCGAAACCGCCCTGTTCGACTCTGGTTTTTTCAGCGACGGCATCCTGGACGCGACCGAGCAACGCGGCATCGAACTGCTCTGTCCAGAAGGCCAAAGCCTAGGCGAAGACTGGAACAAACAATCGGACAAACAAATCCCCAAAAGCCGCTTCATCTATCAAACCGACGATGATAGCTATCTGTGCCCGAACCAACAACGGCTGACCCCGCATCACACCTGCAACGGCGGCAAACGCGGCCGGGCTTATACCGTCTACACCTGTGACGCCTGTAACGATTGCCCGCTGAAAAGCCAATGTATCCGTGGCAAGGGCGGTCGCACACTCAAGCGCTATGCCAGCGATGACCAAAAAGACGCCCTGCGCCGGAAAATGACCCAGCCCGAACCGCGCCAGCGCTACCGGCAGCGCCAAGCGATGGTGGAACCCGTTTTTAGTCAGCTCCGGGGCCGGCAGGGTTTAAACCGCTTTCGCCGCAAGGGCTTGGCCGGCGTCAAAGTCGAGTTCGCCTTGCATGCCATGGCATACAACCTGGGTCGCGCCTTGGCTGTTGCCATTTTTAGCGTTCTATATCAATGGCTGCGCTGGATGGCGGGCTGGTTTGCGCGCATATTGCATTTTTGGCATTTGCCCGCAACCCACCACGGATCTCGGCTGGTCCAGGAAAATAGGGCCGGTTTTTGAGGGTTGGAACGAAAAACTGGGGTTTTACGACGGCCTCTGATGGATGTATTGGTAACGAATACCGCCCATCACGTGAAAGTTATAAGGTAGCTTGATCTGATCCTGGACATAAAGGCCGTATTGGTCGGTATTGGTGACGGTTTTGTAATAACTGGTCGGATCGACCGTCGGTGGATAATTTCTGCCGGGATGGAGGGGGTTGAAGGCATCAATATTCGAAGGTTCGGGACCGCCCCCATACCAACTGAAAAATGAACCTATATCGGTCTGGGAGCTACTGCTAGAGTCAAGGCGGTAATAGTCGCCCCCGAACAACAGGGTATGGTTCAGTCCCAGCGTATCGAAATGCCCGACCAGATCAAGATTGGTGGAGTAGGTGTCATTATTGTTTTTCTGGTTTATGTAAGACAATCGTGGAACAGAATTAGGCGTGATGGGGCCAAGAGCAAAACTTTGAAATAAAGCCAACGTCGCGGGATCAGCCAGATTGAAAATGGGGTAACTGTTTACAGGAATAAAGCTATCGTTCAAATTGGCCGATATCCGATGCTTAATTGACCAATCGTCGTTGAATTGGTGTGACCAATTCATGCCAACGAAAATGGTATCCGTCTGGCCGGGCGAATATTCGCCATAATTACGGCTATTGGGAATATTCAGGAGCTGGCCGTTTATAGCCGGCACTGCCGCAGTGTCGGCACCAAACTTTTTATGCTGATATTCCAATTCCAGCATTGCCTGGGTTTTGGGGCTGATATTCCATTTGAGCGAAGGCGCGAAAAACACGCTGTCATTGAATACCAAGTCGCGAAAGGAATTGCTGTTTTCATACGAAAAAATCGTGCGATAAAGCAAGGTATCGTCTTGGGTCAGCGGACCTGTGGCGTCCAATACAGTCCGATATAAATCATAAGAACCGAACTGTTGGCTGGCGGAATAATAGGGGGTTGCCAACGGTTGTTTGGTGACGACGTTGACCATGCCGCCCGGCTCGACCAAGCCGTATAAAATTGCCGCCGAACCTTTCAGGACCTCAACACTTTCCACGTTAGCCATTTCACGCTGGGCCGAGCCTTGTTGCAACCTAAAGCCGTTACGAAAGAAGGTTTCCGAGGCAAAGCCCCGCAAGGTGATTTGCTGGTTGGCGACGTTGGCATTCCCCGTGCCATAAGCAAAGCTACCCGTGGTCACACCACTGACATTCTTCAAGGCCTGGCCGAGATTAATCACCTGCTGATCCTTCAACACCTGCTTGGAAATCACCTGTACGTTCATCGGTGTTTCCATGATCGGTGTATCGGTCTTGGTGCCGCTGGTGGCGTTCGGCAGCACGTAATCTTCGTTATAAGGATCGGTGGCGTCCAAATGTACGGCTTGGCCGACGACGTTGACCGAGGGCAGTGTATTTGCCGATTGCGGCTGATCGGGCTTGGTCGCCGCTTTTTCCAAAATTAGCGTGTTCCCGTTTTCCAGGCGATAGCGAATCCCGCTGTTCTCCAGGATTTTTTGTAGCGCGGCGCTTGGCGTAAAACTCCCATGAAGCGCGGGGCTGACTCTGCCGGCGACCAATTCCGCGTCGTAAAACAATTGCAAGCGGGTTTGGCGACTGAAAGCCTTGAGGGCCTCGCCCAGGGTTTGGGATGGCAGATCGAAGTCTTGCGGTCCCTGGCTGCTGGACTGGACCGGTTCGGAGCTGGCGATCACGGGTAGCGAAGCAGGCAGCGCGGCGCACAATAGGCAAAATAGCGGCGATAGTGGTTTTTGAGTCATCGGTGTCGTTTCCTTTCGGTTAGCCTCGAAGTAGGCCTTCTTTTACACTGACGAAACGACGGGGGTAGGGTCGTAAATATTTGCGGAATTTTTTTGGATACGCTCAGTAGATCGCCGTCAGCCAAGCGCCCAAGCGAACCGTGCGTAGTTGCTGGGTGTTGGCAATGGTCTGGATCGCGGTTTCCAGGTCGTTGATATTGAAAACGCCGCTGACTTTGCGTTGGGCGGCCGTCCTATTCATTAAAACCAGCTTGCCGGGCCGGTAGCGGTTCAGTTCCGCGACTACGTCGGGCAGTGACTTGGCGGTAAACACCAATTGGCCGTATCGCCAGGCGCGGGCGTCGTCGCCGACGCCATTCACCAGCGGAGCGGCACCGGTTTCATCGTCGAGATGTTGTTGTTGGCCAGGGTTTAATACGCCGACCAGATGGTCGGCGTGCTCAACCTGTACCGTGCTTTCGAACACCGATACCGTGGTTTGCCCCGAGTCGCGGTAGACACTGAAATCGGTACCCAGCGCGGTGACGCGATCCGGACCGGCAACGATGAAGAAAGGCCGATGGCTGTCGTGCGTGACCCAACACTCGACTTCGCCGCGCAACAGTCGAATTTGTCGGCCTTGCGGGGTGAAGGCTACCGCTAGCGCGGTGTCGGCGTTCAGATACAGCGCGCTGCCGTCGCTCAACTGTACGGTTTTGGACTCGCCGGACCCGGTCGTGAAATCGGCTTGCAGCCGGTCCGGCAATCTGAAATGCCAACTTAGCAGGCCGACCGCCAGTAAAATCGCTGCCGCGTAGCGGAGTGCCGGAGCGCGAAAGGCTGCGTCCCGCGTCCGGACCGCGCCGCTGGCGCTGCCCAGAGCTTGCCAATGTTTGCGCATCTCAAAAAATCGGGCGCGGTGTTCCGGCGACTGTTTGATCCAGGCCATGAAGGCACGGCGCTCGTGTTCGTCCATCCGGCTGGATTCCAGCCGGGCAACCCACTGCGCGGCTTCGTTGGCGATGGCGTCGGCGTCGATTGGCCGGTAAGTGGAATCCGTCACGTTCAAAAATCCTGCATGTGCTGTTTGCAATACAGCAGCGCTTTCGCAATGGTCTTTTCGACCCAGCTTTTGGACTTACCGTAGCGCTTGGCGATTTGTTCCAGCGAGACACCTTGATAACGGTTCAGATAGACCACATCGGGAATCGGCGGCGGCAGTTGTTGTAATAGGCGCTCGTAGGTTTCCAACTGTTGCCGGTAATGCAGGTCGGTTTCATGGTCGAAGCCGGCGTCGGTGTTTTCCCAGACCTCCTCGCTGTCGTCAACCCAGCGGCCACTCTCGCGCTGTTGGCGGCGATAGTGATCGATCAATAAATTTCGCGCCAAGCGGACCAGATAGGCGCCAGGCGTTTGAATCGCGCTTAAATCGTCCATTTCCAACAACTTCAAATAGACTTCTTGCAATATCACCTCCATCGATTCGCGATCGCGGCAATGCCGCCGCAGATAGCGTTGCAAGTCCTGATAGTGGTCATCGTAGAGTTTGCCGACCAGGGACGGGTTGATTGAAACCGTGGTGGCGGTTTCGGTGGGCCAGGTCAACGGTTCATCGATGGCGAGGGTTTTATTCATGATGAGGTGTGTTCCTTAACCTGTTGGTCAGCGACTTTGCGGGGAATGGCGCCAACTTGAATGTAATAAAACTATGCCATCGATTGTTGGAAAAGGCTACCGGCGAAACGATGGGTGGAGCGTAGTACCGATATAGCCGTCCGTGGCCTAACGGAGTTCAGTATTCGATTTTGATGGAAGATGATTTATTTAGTCTGTTCAAGCGGGAGTGGAATATCGGTTCAGCCTGAACAGAGTCCGTTTTTTGTTGATCGCTTGAGGTCAATGCATCAAGGCAGAAGGAATACTCCACAATAGCGTGGCGGTCGCCGGTTCGGCGAACGTAATCTCCAAGCGGATTAGCGAGGCTTTTTTGACAATCACGTTGGCGGGTGAGGTGCTAAGCAATTGGCCCATAACGTCGGAAAAACTCGGCTCATGTCCGACCAGCCAGATATCGTCGAATTCTTCAGCGAGTTTGGTCAGCTCTTGAAGTAACGTGCGAGTGTCGTTGTCGCCAGTTAGCCAGGGTACGGTGCGCGGTGTGGGACACCCGGTCAGATTCGTATGTAGCAGTTTGGCGCTTTGCTGCGCCCTTGCCAACGGGCTGGCGTACAGGCAACCCGGCAACAGGCGGTTGCGGAGGCAGAATCGTGCTAGGCGTTTGATTTGCTTCTCGCCCTTCTCGGTGATGTGACGGTCCGCGTCGGCGATGCCGATACGTTGCGGCTCGGCGTCGGCGTGTCTAAGTAAGGTGATGATCATAGTGCTCTAGTTATCTGGAGGTTAGGGGCGCAACGGCTAGCGGTGCGATATTGGGTAATCTTGACTAAATTACTGGGTATAGCCATAATCCATTACCTATTTTGTAGTCACTGAAGAGTCTAAATTATGGCTGATGCGATTGTATTTACCGATAATGCCGCGCGGAAGGTTGCCGGCCTGATCCAGGAAGAGGGTAACGATAACCTTAAGTTGCGGGTCTATATCTCCGGCGGCGGTTGTTCGGGGTTTCAATACGGCTTCACGTTTGACGAGGACATCAACGACGACGATACCCAAATCGAGAAGGACGGCGTCACGGTGTTGATCGACTCGATGAGTATCCAGTATTTGCAAGGCGCCGAGATCGATTACAAAGAAGATTTGTCCGGCGCGCAATTTGTCATTCGGAACCCCAACGCGACGACCACTTGCGGTTGCGGATCGTCGTTTTCCGCTTAACGCTTATTGCCCGGATAAATTCCGCCCAGCGTTACCGGCGTTTTCGCGCCGGTAACGCTGGGTAAATTCCCTGCTTGGTTTTGTAAGGTTCGTTTCGCCAGCCAAGCGAAAGCCATCGCTTCGACACAATCTGGGTCGATGCCGAATCTCGCGGTCGATTCGACCGGTACGTTTAACGCTTTTTCCAACAAGCCTATCAAGTGGCCGTTATGCGCTCCGCCGCCGCACACCAGCACTTGTCTCGTTTCGGCTGCCCAAGCGAGGATTGCGGCGGCAATCGAGTCGGCGGTGAATTGACAGAGCGTGGCCTGCACGTCTTGCGGCGGTAAGTCGCCGAATGGTTGGAGTTTTTCCGTTAGCCAAGCGCTAGAGAAGTATTCCTTGCCGGTGCTTTTTGGGGGGGGCGAGCGGAAATATCGATCATCCAACAAGGCGGCGAGTAAACCGGCGTGAACATTGCCCGTCGCGGCCCACGCGCCGTCTGCGTCGTAGGCTTGTTGGCGTTGCCGTTGACACCACCAGTCCATTAGGCCGTTGCCGGGGCCGGTGTCGAAACCGATTACCGGCTGATCGTTTAAAACTGTGATGTTGGCGATGCCGCCGATATTAACGATTACTCGCGTTTGCGTCGAGTCGCCGAACACCGCGCTATGAAATGCCGGTACTAACGGTGCGCCCTGACCGCCGGCGGCGATGTCGCGGCGGCGCAAGTCGGCAACGGTTGTGATGCCGGTGCGTTCCGCGATTATATTAGGATCGCCAATTTGCAGTGTAAATGGGAAAGGCGGTTCCGGCGCATGGTAAATCGTCTGGCCGTGGCTGCCGATTGCGTTGACGCTACTGGCGTCTATGTTGGCTTTCGCCAGCAAGGCGGTTGCCGCGTCCCCAAATAATATGCCGAGTCTGCAGTCCAGTTCGCCGTATTCTTTTAAGTATACCGGTTGATTGGGCTGGCTAATCCGGTAAATGGCGTTGCGGAGTTCTTCGCCGAAGGGTTGATAGTGAAACGCGATCAGACGGATGGCGCCGTCGCTGAAATCGACCAGCGCGGCGTCGATGCCGTCGACGCTGGTTCCGGAGATCAAGCCGATATATAGATCGGGCATGGGCTTAATTTTGGGCGAACTGAGCTTCGCCTTTCGCTTGTTTGAGCTGGGCAAGCAAGGGTTGGGTTTGCGCCTTGAATTTGGCGAGTACCGTAGCGTCCATGGGAAGGGAATGAGGCAGTTTGACGGTTAGAGGATTGACGTGTTCACCGCTGATCCTGAATTCGTAGTGCAAATGTGGGCCGGTCGCTAAACCGGTGCTGCCGACATAGCCGATAACCTCGCCCTGTTTCACCGAACCGCCGGTTTTTAAACCGGACTTAAAGCCGGACAGATGGGCGTATAGGGTTGAATATTTTTGGCCGTGTTCGATTTCCACCACATTGCCGTAGCCGTTCTTGCCGCCTTTGAAAATGATTTTGCCGTCCCCGGTGCTCTTAATCGGCGTGCCCGTCGCCGCCGAATAATCGACGCCTTTGTGGGCGCGTATCGTGTTCAGGATGGGATGTTTGCGGTGCAAATCGAAGTGCGAGCTGATTTTGGCGAAATCCATCGGCGTTTGCAGGAAGGCTTTACGCAGACTGTTGCCTTCGGGGGTGTAGTAACCGGTGTTGCCTTGGTTGTCCTCGAAGCGTACCGCCGTATAGACCTTGCCCTGGTTGACGAATTCTACCGAGAGAATGTCGCCGCTGTCGAATTCCTTACCGTCGACGAAGAGTTTTTCGTAAACCACGGTAAATTGATCGCCCTCCCGTAAATTCAGCGCGAAATCGATATCCCAGGCGAAAATGTCGGCCAGTTTTAAAATCAGTTTCTCAGGCAGCCCGGCGCGGGTGCCGTCTTCAAATAATGATGCGTGGATAGTCGCCTTGGCACTGGCGAGTTGGTAATCGACTTTTTTGCTGAGCAGTTCGACATCGAACTCGTCGTCGTGTCGAGTCGCAATCAGCGTTTCGAAGGGGGTTTTTGCATAGGTGAGTCGTTCCAGTTCGCCATCGGCGTTTAGGGTGGCCACCACGTCGTTACCGGGGGCAACATCGGCGAATTGTTTGCCTGTGGCGTTGGCATGGACGATTTTATGCAGGTCTTCGCGGCTTAAGTTCAAGTCGGAGAAAATAGATGACAAGCTTTCGCCGGATCGGACGGTATGTTCAAGTTCTTCCGTGACGTCCAAAGGCTGCTCGGGAGCAGGCTCGACGTAATTCGTATACTGGTTGATTTTTGCGGAGATCAGGGCTTCTTGTTCAAGCGTCCTTTTATCTTCGAAGGTTCTATGCGGTATTAGTCCGTAACTTGCGCCGGCGGCAACAACGGTGTAGACGCCGAGTAGCGCCGACTTGAGTATTCTGTTCTGCACAGTAATCACTTTTCATTGTTTGTCGAGCGTCTCATTGTAGGCAATTTCGTCGTTAACTGCCATAAACGGGCATTTTTTATCCTCACGTACAATTGCATCATATAATGCGCCCCCAAACTTTAAGGTTACCGGGAGGGGAAATTGTTGCAGGAAACTTTGGCTCAACTGCGTTACGGCGCTGACGAAATTTTGCTGGAAGCGGATTTGCTGAAAAAATTAGAAGAGGGTCGGCCGTTGACGATCAAGGCTGGATTCGACCCCACCGCACCGGATTTACATCTTGGTCACACCGTACTGATCAACAAGCTCAAACAGTTCCAGGATATCGGGCATAAGGTGCAATTCTTGATCGGCGATTTTACCGCGATGATCGGCGATCCTACCGGCAAGAACGTTACGCGGAAGCCGTTAAGTCGGGAAGAGGTGGTGGAGAACGCCAAGACTTACCAAGCCCAAGTTTTCAAAATTCTCGATCCCGAAAAAACCGAAATCAAGTTCAACTCTTCCTGGATGGGTGCGATGACCAGCGCCGAGTTGATCCAGTTGGCGGCTAAGCATACCGTAGCTCGAATGCTGGAGCGGGACGACTTCAGTAAGCGCTACAAAAGTGGTCAAGCGATTGCTATCCATGAATTCCTCTACCCGTTGATTCAAGGTTACGATTCAGTCGCCATGAAGGCGGATGTCGAGCTGGGAGGAACTGACCAAAAATTTAACCTGTTGGTAGGGCGCCAGTTACAGGAAATATATGGTCAAAAGCCGCAGGTAGTGTTGACAATGCCTATTTTGGAGGGCTTGGACGGCGTTCAGAAAATGTCCAAATCGCTCAATAACTATATCGGCATAGCAGATGCGTCGGATGACATGTTTGGTAAGTTGATGTCGATTTCCGACGATTTGATGTGGCGTTATTTCAAACTTTTGAGTTTTCGGCCGATGGCGGAAATCGAATCACGACGACAAGCCTGCGCCGCCGGTGAGAATCCGCGTAATCACAAAGTCGCGCTGGCCCAGGAAATCGTCGAAAGGTTTCATGGGGCGGCAGCGGCGGTCTCCGCATTGGAAGCTTTCGAAGCCCGGTTTCAACGCGGCGCGCTGCCTGATGATATCCAGTCCGTGGGGTTGAAGGTCGATGCGGCTGGGATTCCAGTTGCCAATTTGTTGAAAAACGCCGGGTTGGTCGATAGCACTTCGGAAGCGATGCGTCTGATCAAGCAAGGCGCCGTGAAAATCGATGGAGAAAAAATAGAAGACGTTAAAGCCGTTATCCCGGTCGACACCAACCATGTCTACCAAGTTGGTAAGCGTAAATTTGCTCGCGTCGAAATAACGCTTGACGCGAATTAGAAAACCGCTATAATGAGCGGCTCTTCGTTACTGACTGGGTTAGTGGCGAAGAGCGGCAGGGTTTGCCGGGCTTGCGGTAGTGTTGTGGTGGCTGGTTTTTCGGAAGTTGTTTGTTTCTGGCTTCGAAAATAAAGTGTTGACACTTTCTGAAAGTTCTGTAGAATATGTCGGCTCAACAGGGCGAGATGCTCTGGCTCTTTAACAAGATGAATCGAAATAATTTGTGTGGGTATGTGTGGCGATACGTTTCTGTTAGAAATTATCGGCGCAGAGAATCCACGTCAATTCGCAAGAAACGACGTTCTGTAGTCGAGCCAAGATTGGATGCTAATCTTATTTAGTATCAAGCATTATTAAACTGAAGAGTTTGATCATGGCTCAGATTGAACGCTGGCGGTATGCTTAACACATGCAAGTCGAACGCTGAAGGGTGCTTGCACCCGGATGAGTGGCGGACGGGTGAGTAATGCATAGGAATCTGCCTATTAGTGGGGGATAACGTGGGGAAACTCACGCTAATACCGCATACGATCTACGGATGAAAGCCGGGGACCTTCGGGCCTGGCGCTAATAGATGAGCCTATGTTGGATTAGCTAGTTGGTGGGGTAAAGGCCTACCAAGGCGACGATCCATAGCTGGTCTGAGAGGATGATCAGCCACACTGGGACTGAGACACGGCCCAGACTCCTACGGGAGGCAGCAGTGGGGAATATTGGACAATGGGCGAAAGCCTGATCCAGCAATACCGCGTGTGTGAAGAAGGCCTGAGGGTTGTAAAGCACTTTCAATAGGAAGGAATACCTGCCGGTTAATACCCGGTAGACTGACATTACCTATACAAGAAGCACCGGCTAACTCCGTGCCAGCAGCCGCGGTAATACGGAGGGTGCAAGCGTTAATCGGAATTACTGGGCGTAAAGCGTGCGTAGGCGGTTGTTTAAGTCAGATGTGAAAGCCCTGGGCTTAACCTGGGAACTGCATTTGATACTGGGCAACTAGAGTTTAGTAGAGGGGAGTGGAATTTCAGGTGTAGCGGTGAAATGCGTAGAGATCTGAAGGAACACCAGTGGCGAAGGCGGCTCCCTGGACTAAAACTGACGCTGAGGTACGAAAGCGTGGGTAGCAAACAGGATTAGATACCCTGGTAGTCCACGCCGTAAACGATGTCAACTAACTGTTGGGTTCTTAAAGAACTTAGTAGTGGAGCTAACGTATTAAGTTGACCGCCTGGGGAGTACGGCCGCAAGGCTAAAACTCAAATGAATTGACGGGGGCCCGCACAAGCGGTGGAGCATGTGGTTTAATTCGATGCAACGCGAAGAACCTTACCTACCCTTGACATCCTCGGAACTTGTCAGAGATGACTTGGTGCCTTCGGGAACCGAGAGACAGGTGCTGCATGGCTGTCGTCAGCTCGTGTTGTGAAATGTTGGGTTAAGTCCCGTAACGAGCGCAACCCTTATCCTTAGTTGCCAGCGAGTCAAGTCGGGAACTCTAGGGAGACTGCCGGTGATAAACCGGAGGAAGGTGGGGACGACGTCAAGTCATCATGGCCCTTATGGGTAGGGCTACACACGTGCTACAATGGTCGGTACAGAGGGCAGCAAACTCGCGAGAGCCAGCAAATCCCAAAAAGCCGATCCTAGTCCGGATTGCAGTCTGCAACTCGACTGCATGAAGTCGGAATCGCTAGTAATCGCGGATCAGAATGCCGCGGTGAATACGTTCCCGGGCCTTGTACACACCGCCCGTCACACCATGGGAGTGGGTTGCAAAAGAAGTAGGTAGTTTAACCTTCGGGAGGGCGCTTACCACTTTGTGATTCATGACTGGGGTGAAGTCGTAACAAGGTAGCCCTAGGGGAACCTGGGGCTGGATCACCTCCTTACAAAGACAGAACACTGTCACACGTACTCACAACAAATTATTTCGATTGAAAGACGCACCTGGGTCTGTAGCTCAGTTGGTTAGAGCGCACCCCTGATAAGGGTGAGGTCGGAGGTTCAAATCCTCCCAGACCCACCAACTAACGAAAAGGCGAAAGTCTGAATCTATTCGGGGCCATAGCTCAGCTGGGAGAGCGCCTGCCTTGCACGCAGGAGGTCGGGAGTTCGATCCTCCCTGGCTCCACCATCACGTGACGTCGATCTTAAGCCAAGATATCAACATCAACGCTATACAGCTTTTCGGTTAATAACCCAAGGCTCGATAGCATTGATATTCGTATCAATACGCTCTTTAACAATATGGAAATCTGTAACCTAAGTCTTGATCGGCTAACGATCAATACTTAAAAACGAGTTGCGGGCGGTAGCCAGCGGCTTTCGAAAGAAAGCGGCCCAAAACCTCCGTAAAACGTTCTCAAGCAACATCAGCGAACATGTCAGCGACTAAAAACCTTAATACAGACGTATTCGGGTTATATGGTCAAGTGAATAAGCGCATACGGTGGATGCCTAGGCAGTAAGAGGCGATGAAAGACGTGGTAGCCTGCGAAAAGCGTCGGGGAGGTGGCAAACAACCTGTGATCCGGCGATGTCTGAATGGGGAAACCCGGCGAGGATAACCTCGTCATCTTTGAGTGAATACATAGCTCACTGAAGCGAACCCGGAGAACTGAAACATCTAAGTACCCGGAGGAAAAGAAATCAACCGAGATTCCCTAAGTAGTGGCGAGCGAACGGGGACTAGCCCTTAAGCTAGGATAAGGTTAGTGGAACGGTCTGGAAAGTCCGGCGATACAGGGTGATAGCCCCGTACACGAAAACCTTTTTTTAGTGAAATCGAGTAGGTCGGCGCACGTGAAACGTTGACTGAATATGGGGGGACCATCCTCCAAGGCTAAATACTCCTTACTGACCGATAGTGAACCAGTACCGTGAGGGAAAGGCGAAAAGAACCGCGGAGAGCGGAGTGAAATAGAACCTGAAACCGTATGCGTACAAGCAGTGGGAGCCCCTTCGTGGGGTGACTGCGTACCTTTTGTATAATGGGTCAGCGACTTACATTTTGTGGCAAGCTTAACCGAATAGGGGAGGCGTAGGGAAACCGAGTCTTAATAGGGCGTTGAGTCGCAAGGTGTAGACCCGAAACCGGGCGATCTATCCATGACCAGGTTGAAGGTGTGGTAACACACACTGGAGGACCGAACCCACTCCCGTTGAAAAGGTAGGGGATGAGTTGTGGATCGGAGTGAAAGGCTAATCAAGCTCGGAGATAGCTGGTTCTCCTCGAAAGCTATTTAGGTAGCGCCTCGTGTATCACTGCTGGGGGTAGAGCACTGTTTCGGCTAGGGGGTCATCCCGACTTACCAACCCGATGCAAACTCCGAATACCAGCAAGTGTCAGCACGGGAGACACACGGCGGGTGATAAGGTCCGTCGTGAAAAGGGAAACAGCCCAGACCGTCAGCTAAGGTCCCCAAATCTATGCTCAGTGGGAAACGATGTGGAAAGGCACAGACAGCCAGGAGGTTGGCTTAGAAGCAGCCATCCTTTAAAGAAAGCGTAATAGCTCACTGGTCGAGTCGGTCTGCGCGGAAGATTTACCGGGGCTAAGCATAGTACCGAAGCTACGGATTCACGCTTTGCGTGAGTGGTAGAGGAGCGTTCCGTACGCCTGCGAAGGTCGATTGAGAAGTCGGCTGGAGGTATCGGAAGTGCGAATGCTGACATAAGTAACGATAAAGGGGGTGAAAAACCCCCTCGCCGTAAACCCAAGGTTTCCTGCGCAACGTTAATCGACGCAGGGTTAGTCGGCACCTAAGGCGAGGCCGAAAGGCGTAGTCGATGGAAAACAGGTTAATATTCCTGTACCAGTTGTAACTGCGATGGGGTGACGGAGAAGGCTATATCAGCGGTCGGTTGGAAGTGGCCGTTTAAGCGTGTAGGCAGGCATCTTAGGCAAATCCGGGATGCTATATGCTGAGGCGTGATGACGAGTGTCTCGAAAGAAACGCGAAGTGATAGATGCCCTGCTTCCAGGAAAAACCTCTAAGCTTCAGGTTACAAGTGGCCGTACCCTAAACCGACACAGGTGGGTGGGATGAAAATTCTAAGGCGCTTGAGAGAACCCAGGTGAAGGAACTAGGCAAAATGATACCGTAACTTCGGGAGAAGGTATGCCGTTGATAAGTGAAGTCCCTCGCGGATGGAGCGTAAGGCGGTTGCAAAAAATCGGTGGCTGCGACTGTTTAGCAAAAACATAGCACTCTGCAAACACGAAAGTGGACGTATAGGGTGTGACGCCTGCCCGGTGCTGGAAGGTTAATTGATGGGGTTAGCGTAAGCGAAGCTCTTGATCGAAGCCCCAGTAAACGGCGGCCGTAACTATAACGGTCCTAAGGTAGCGAAATTCCTTGTCGGGTAAGTTCCGACCTGCACGAATGGCGTAACGATGGCCACACTGTCTCCACCTGGGACTCAGTGAAATTGAAATCGCTGTGAAGATGCAGTGTACCCGCGGCTAGACGGAAAGACCCCGTGCACCTTTACTATAGCTTGACACTGGACTTTGAACCTACTTGTGTAGGATAGGTGGGAGGCTTTGAAGCGGGAACGCCAGTTCTCGTGGAGCCAACCTTGAAATACCACCCTGGTATGTTTGGAGTTCTAACCTCGATCCATTATCTGGATTAGGGACAGTGTCTGGTGGGTAGTTTGACTGGGGCGGTCTCCTCCCAAAGAGTAACGGAGGAGCACGAAGGTACCCTCAGCCTGGTCGGAAATCAGGCAATGAGTGCAAAGGCATAAGGGTGCTTGACTGCGAGACGGACAAGTCGAGCAGGTACGAAAGTAGGTCTTAGTGATCCGGTGGTTCTGTATGGAAGGGCCATCGCTCAACGGATAAAAGGTACGCCGGGGATAACAGGCTGATACCGCCCAAGAGTTCATATCGACGGCGGTGTTTGGCACCTCGATGTCGGCTCATCACATCCTGGGGCTGAAGCAGGTCCCAAGGGTATGGCTGTTCGCCATTTAAAGTGGTACGCGAGCTGGGTTCAGAACGTCGTGAGACAGTTCGGTCCCTATCTGCCGTGGGCGTTTGAGATTTGAGGGAAGCTGCTTCTAGTACGAGAGGACCGAAGTGGACGAACCTCTGGTGTTCCAGTTGTCCTGCCAAGGGCATTGCTGGGTAGCCACGTTCGGACAGGATAACCGCTGAAAGCATCTAAGCGGGAAGCCCCTCCCAAGATGAGATCTCACTGGGACTTTAAGTCCCCTGAAGGGCCGTTGGAGACGACAACGTTGATAGGCACGGTGTGGAAGTCCAGTAATGGGCGTAGCTAACGTGTACTAATTGCCCGTGAGGCTTGACCATATAACACCCAATGCGTTTGGGT
>NZ_MKMC01000027.1:0-30865 GCF_001856095.1 Methylomonas sp. LWB | reverse complement strand
CTGAAAGCGTTGGAAGGCGATCAAAGCGAAATCGGCGTGCAATCCGTCGTCAAGCTGGTTGAAGCACTGGACAGCTATATCCCTGAACCAGAGCGCGCGATCGACGGCAAATTCTTGATGCCGATCGAAGACGTCTTCTCGATTTCAGGCCGCGGTACCGTCGTTACCGGTCGTGTAGAGCGTGGGATTATTAAAGTGGGTGAAGAGGTCGAGATCGTCGGCATTCGCGACACGCAGAAAACCACCTGTACCGGTGTAGAAATGTTCCGCAAACTGCTCGATCAAGGCCAAGCGGGCGACAACGTAGGTGTCTTGTTGCGTGGCACCAAACGCGACGACGTCGAACGCGGTCAAGTTCTGGCTCACGTGAACAGCATCAAGCCACACTCGCACTTTAAAGCCGAAATTTACGTGCTGTCCAAGGAAGAGGGTGGTCGTCATACGCCATTTTTCAACGGCTATCGGCCGCAATTTTACTTCCGTACCACCGATGTCACAGGCGCGGTTGAATTGCCGGAAGGCGTCGAAATGGTGATGCCTGGCGACAACATCTCCGTCACCGTCAAATTGATCTCACCGATCGCGATGGAAGACGGTCTGCGCTTTGCAATTCGCGAAGGCGGTCGCACCGTGGGTGCCGGCGTCGTGGCTTCTATCATCGAGTAATTAACCATGGCAAATCAAACTATCAGAATCCAATTAAAGGCATTCGATCATAAACTCATCGATCAATCCGCCGGAGAGATAGTAGAGACAGCGAAGCGGACTGGCGCCCAAGTTAAGGGTCCGATTCCTTTGCCTACTAGAAAAGAAAGATTCACAGTACTTATTTCGCCTCACGTTAACAAAGATGCGCGCGACCAGTACGAGTTGAGAACTTATAAGCGGTTGCTTGATATAGTCGAGCCAACCGATAAAACAGTCGATGCCTTGATGAAGTTGGATCTGGCGGCTGGCGTAGATGTACAAATCAAGCTGAAATAAGCAGTAAGTAATAATTTTGAGGATTGGCAGATGTCAATAGGTCTTATTGGTCGTAAATGTGGTATGACCCGGATTTTTTGCGAAGACGGTTCAGCGGTACCAGTAACTGTGCTCCAAATTGACTCGAATAGGGTCATACAAGTGAAAAGTATCGAAAAAGATGGGTATCGTGCGGTTCAAGTTGCTGCGGGCGATATCAAGTCTTCGAAAGTCAATAGAGCAATGGCCGGTCACTATGCATCTGCCAACGTTACAGCGGGTAGGGGTTTGTGGGAGTTTCGGCTGAGCGACGAACAAGGTGTCGATTTGGCTCCCGGCGCATCTTTGGACGTAAATGTTTTTGAAGCCGGACAAAAAGTGGACGTTTCCGGCACAAGTATCGGTAAAGGTTTTGCCGGTACGGTTAAAAGGCATAACTTCCGTACTCAGGATGCAACGCACGGTAACTCGCGATCTCACCGCGTACCCGGTTCGAATGGTATGAATCAGACCCCTGGACGGGTTTTCAAGGGCAAGAAAATGTGCGGTCAGATGGGTGCGGTGAAAACCACGGTACAAAACCTGACGGTTCATTCTATTGACTCTGAAAGGGGGTTAATACTCGTTAGAGGCGCTGTACCCGGTGCTAAGGGCGGTGATGTCGTCATCACACCAGCAGTCAAGAAAGGTTAATAAGGTTAATTTATGAGTTTGCAAATACCTGCAATAAACGGTGGAGACGCAGCTCAAGCGCTCGATGTCTCTGAAGCCGTATTCGGTCAAGAATACAACGAGACGCTGGTGCATCAACTGGTAACAAAATACATGGCTGGTGCTAGGGCCGGAACAAAAGCGCAAAAGACTCGCTCGGACGTGAGCGGAGGCTGCGCTAAGCCGTGGCGGCAAAAAGGCACTGGACGTGCACGCGTTGGTAGCACTCGCAGCCCAATTTGGCGGACAGGCGGTGTTACATTTGCCGCCCAGCCCCGTTCGTACGACCAAAAGTTGAACAAGAAAATGTACAAAGTAGGCATACGCTCAATCTTTTCAGAGCTTTTAAGACAGGGGCGTCTTGCGGTTTGCGATGACCTCACTCCTGCCGTGCCAAAGACCAAAGAGTTCCTGAAAAAAATCAGCGGGATCGAGGTCAAACGTCTACTCGTAGTGGCTGAGGATTTGAACGAAAATCTGATTCTTGCTGCCCGGAATATTCCTTATGTCGCAGTTGTAACACCGACCAGCGTCGATCCGGTGTCTTTGGTTTCGGCTGACAAAGTCATTGCCACTGCGGCGGCGTTGAAACAAATTGAGGAGCGATTGGCATGAGTGCTCAAAAAATTAAGTTAGCAAATGTGCTGCAGGCCCCAATCATTTCAGAAAAAAGCACAAACGCTGCGGATCAAAACAACCAGTTCGTCTTTAAGGTTCAAAAAACTGCTAGCAAACTACAAGTAAAGCAGGCGGTCGAGCTCATGTTCAATGTAAAAGTCGAATCAGTTCGGGTTTTGAACGTGAAAGGAAAAATAAAGAGATTTGGACGCAGTATCGGTAAACGCTCTGATTGGAAAAAAGCATACATAAAGCTTGAATCCGGTCATAGCATCGAATTGGCAACGGCATAGTAAGTTTTAATTAGGTTAATTAGGAGCGGTAGAAGAGCATGGCTATTCTGAAATCAAAGCCGACATCTCCAGGTTCTCGGTTTGTAGTGCGTGTACAAAATAATGATTTGCATAAGGGTAAGCCATTTGCGCAACTACTGGACAAAAAAGGGAATACTGGCGGTCGTAATAACATGGGGCGAATCACCACGCGCCACATCGGCGGAGGACACAAAAAGTTCTACCGTATCATAGATTTCAAACGCAACAAGACAGACATTCCGGCTGTTGTTGAACGGATCGAATATGACCCAAATCGGACTGCGAATATCGCGTTGGTGTTATTTAAAGACGGTGAGCGCCGCTATATTATCGCGCCCAAAGGCATTGAGCTGGGTCAAGAAATACTGAGTGCCGAAACAACGCCAGTTAAACCAGGCAATTGCATGCCATTGCGGAACATGCCACTTGGCACGACTTTGCACTGCGTAGAGTTGCGGCCGGGTAAAGGAGCTCAAATCGCCCGGAGCGCCGGAACGTCGGTGCAATTGGTCGCGAAAGACGGCGCCTACGTTACAGTTCGCCTGCGATCCGGTGAGATGCGTAAGGTCTCCGCAGATTGCAAGGGTGTCGTCGGCGAAGTATCTAACTCCGAACATAACTTGATTTCGTTAGGGAAAGCCGGTGCGAAGAGATGGAGAGGTGTTCGCCCGACAGTGCGCGGTGTCGCAATGAACCCGGTCGATCATCCCCATGGTGGCGGTGAAGGGCGCACTTCCGGTGGTAGACACCCGGTATCACCCTGGGGTACCCCTACTAAGGGTTATAAAACGCGCAAAAACAAACGTACTGACAATATGATTGTCAGACGCCGTAAGCAAAAATAAGAGGTATCTGACGTGCCACGTTCAATTAAAAAAGGTCCATTTATCGATCACCACTTGTTGAAGAAAGTAGACGAAGCGGTTCGAACGAATAATAGGAAACCGATTAAAACCTGGTCTAGAAGGTCGATGATTAGTCCTGAGATGTTGGGGCTGACCATAGCGGTTCATAACGGAAAACTACACGTGCCGGTCTTGATTACCGAAAATATGGTTGGTCACAAGTTGGGTGAGTTTTCGCCAACGAGAACCTACAAGGGCCATATTGCTGACAAGAAATCGAGATAAGGAGTGAATGTGGAAGTATCAGCAAAATTGAGTAACGCTCCGCTGTCTGCTCAGAAGGCAAGATTGGTTGGCGATCAGATTCGCGGTTTGCCGGTTGAAAAAGCGCTAAACCTGTTGAATTTCAGCTCAAAGAAAGCCGCCGCAATTGTTAAGAAGGTTTTGGAATCGGCAATTGCGAATGCAGAGCATAACGAAAATGCCGATGTCGACGAGCTGAAAGTATCGACGGTCTTCGTGAATGAAGGCAGGACGTTAAAACGCGTAAGTGCAAGAGCTAAAGGGCGTGCAAACCATATCCTGAAAAGGACTTGCCATATAACCATTAAAGTAGCAGAGAAATAGAGGTAGAAAATGGGACAAAAAGTACATCCCACTGGGATTCGTCTCGGGATTGTAAAAGATTGGACTTCTAGATGGTACGCAAATAGCCAGAACTACCCTGTACTGCTGCTGCAAGATCTTAAGGTTCGCGAATACATAAAACAAAAGCTTGCGCACGCTTCAGTTAGTCGCGTTCAGATAAATCGTCCGGCGAACAACGCGAACATTACTGTGCATACTGCGCGGCCTGGTATTGTTATCGGCAAGAAGGGCGAAGACATCGATATTTTGCGACAAAATATTTCCGCAATGATGGGCGTTCCGGTTCAGTTAAATGTGGAAGAGATTCGGAAACCTGAACTAGATGCTTATTTGGTAGCGGAAAGTATCGCTCAGCAACTCGAAAAACGAATTATGTACCGCCGAGCTATGAAAAGAGCCGTTACGAACACAATGCGTTTAGGTGCCGAGGGTATCAAAATTACAGTCGCTGGACGGTTAAATGGTGCGGAGATCGCTAGAACCGAATGGTATCGCGAAGGTCGAGTTCCTCTTCATACGTTGCGAGCCGATATTGATTACGGTACCGCCGAGGCGAAAACGACTTACGGCATTATCGGTATAAAAGTCTGGATATTTAAAGGTGAGGTGTTCGATATGGACGCCCATACAGCCTCTTTAAATGCCGAAAATAAGAAGTAGTTGAAGGAGTAAATTAGACATGCTTCAACCGAAAAGAACAAAATTTCGAAAACAACATACCGGCAGAAATAACGGCACAGCCTTGCGGGGTTCGTCTGTTAGCTTTGGCGAATATGGCTTAAAGGCGTTAAGTCGTGGTAGAATGACCGCCCGTCAAATCGAGGCGGCACGTCGGGCGATTAGTCGGCACGTAAAACGTGGAGGAAAGATTTGGATCAGAATCTTTCCCGATAAGCCTATCACCAAAAAGCCATTAGAAGTTCGGATGGGTAAAGGTAAAGGTAGCGTGGAATACTGGGTCGCTCAAATTAAGCCTGGTACCATGCTGTTTGAAATTGAGGGTGTTTCCGAGGAGATGGCTAGGGAAGCATTTCAGCTAGCGGCCGCGAAATTGCCGGTAAAAACTACTTTCTCTGCACGGACAATAATGTAATGAAAGCGTCAGAATTACGAACCAAAACAAAAGACGAACTCCTGACAAATCTACTGGAGCTGTCCAGAGAACAATTCAACCTGCGGATGCAAAAAGGCACTGGTCAACTCTCCAAATCCAGCCAAGTAAGGCAAGTCAGAAGGGACATCGCGCGGATCAATACTATTCTTGGCGAAATGGCGCGGGCTTAAATATGAACGAAAATGTAGATGGCGTACGCAAGGTAACGGGACGCGTCGTGAGCAACAAAATGGATAAAACAGCGTCGGTTCTAGTAGAACGATTGGTTAAGCATCCAGTTTACGGTAAATATATAAAACGCTCGACTAAGTTGCTGGTGCACGACGAAAATAACCTCTGCCAAGAGGGAGACATCGTCGCAATAGCCTCGTGTCGCCCTATTTCAAAGCGGAAATCTTTTACGTTGCTGGAAGTAGTTGAGTCTTCAGGCAAATAATTTAAATAAGTTGGGAATTTAAAAATGATTCAGATGCAAACTAGCCTTGACGTCGCCGATAATAGCGGCGCAAAAAAGGTCATGTGTATCAAAGTTCTAGGCGGGTCTCACCGCCGGTACGCCGGAATTGGCGATATTATAAAGGTGAGTGTAAAAGATGCCATGCCAAGAACTCGCGTAAAAAAGGGCGACGTCTATAACGCGTTGGTTGTGCGCACCAAACGAGGTGTGCGCCGTTCCGATGGCTCTGTCATCCGTTTCGACGGCAACGCTGCGGTCATTTTGAATAACCAACTACAACCGATCGGCACCCGCATCTTTGGACCTGTTACGCGTGAACTTAGGGGCGAAAAGTTTATGAAAATTATTTCATTGGCGCCAGAAGTCCTATAAGCGAGGGTTTACAGATGCAAAAAATTAAACAAGGCGACGAAGTAATTGTCATCGTCGGCAAAGACAAGGGTAAGCTAGGAAAAGTTGCGAAAATCCTGGATAACGAAAAAGTCCTGGTTGATGGGATAAATGTGGTAAAGAAACATCAGCGTGGAAATCCGAATTTGGGCGTTTCCGGCGGAATCGTCGATAAGAATTTGCCGGTCCATATTTCAAATGTAGCCCTTTATAACCCAAAAACAAAGAAAGGCGATCGTGTCGGCTTTAAAGTCCTTGATGATGGAAAGAAAGTCAGATTTTTTAAGTCTACAAACGAGAACGTCGAGCTCTAAGGGTAATTAAAAATGGCTAGATTAGAAAAAAAATACAAAGAGGAAATCGTTCCGGCTTTGGTGAACCAGTTCGGTTACAAAAGCGTTATGCAAGTTCCTAAGTTGACCAAAATCACGTTGAATATGGGCGTTGGCGGTGCCATCGCAGATAAAAAAGTGTTGCAATCCGCTGTGGCGGACATGGAAAAAATTTCAGGTCAAAAAGCCGTAGTTACTTTAGCTCGAAAATCAATCGCCGGGTTCAAAATTAGGGACGATATGCCGATTGGTTGTAAGGTTACATTGCGGGCGGATCGCATGTACGAATTTTTAGATCGCTTGATTACAATATCAATTCCTAGGATTCGCGATTTTCGCGGTATGAGTTCTAAAAGTTTCGACGGGCGTGGAAACTATTCTCTGGGTATTAAAGAGCAAATCATTTTCCCCGAAATCGACTACGACAAGATCGATGCACTTCGCGGTATGGATATTTGCATTACGACAACGGCGCAAACAGATGAAGAAGGCTTGGCGCTGTTGAAACTTTTCAATTTTCCATTCAAAAACTAGAGGCGCAACGATAATGGCTAAAAAATCCATGATAGCGCGCGAATCGAAGCGCGCTGGTTTGATTAAAAAATTCGACACAAAAAGAAAAGAGTTAAAAGAAATTATTCGTTCGCCTGGTTCTTCGTTTGACGAAAAAGAGGCTGCTCAATTACAACTTCAAAAACTACCAAGAGACTCCAGCAAGTCGCGGTTACGCAACCGTTGTAACTTGACCGGGCGTCCGCACGGTTTCTACCGTAAATTCGGACTCGGTCGGAACAAATTAAGGGAAGCCGCCATGCGCGGTGACGTTCCTGGTTTGACTAAAGCAAGCTGGTAAGTCCGGTTATAAAAGAGTTTTTGGAGATTAATTTATGAGCATGACAGATCCAATTGCAGACATGCTGACCAGGATAAGAAATGGTCAAGCGGCTGGCAAAAAAAGCGTCAAAGTACCTTCGTCGAAACTTAAATTGGCAATCGCAAAAGTTTTGAAGGAAGAAGGCTACATTAGCGATTATAAAACCGAGGTTAACGGTACGCATACCGAAATGACCGTTGATTTAAAATATCACAACGGCGTCCCTGTAATCGAAAATGTAAAGCGTATTAGTCGTCCCGGCTTGCGTATCTACCGATCAAAAGACCAATTGCCAAAAGTATTGGGTGGATTGGGCATTGCTATCGTTTCTACATCCAGCGGTGTTATGACTGACAGAGCGGCGCGCGCGATCGGTCACGGCGGCGAAATTATCTGCACCGTTTGCTAATCATTCCGAGGTAAGTTATGTCGCGAGTCGCAAATTCGCCGGTTACCGTCCCAGCCGGTGTAGAAATCAAATTGGACGGAAAAAACATGTTAGTTAAAGGTAAGCTGGGTGAATTAGCCTTTACTTTGAACGATGCTGTTGACTTAGAATTGCAGGATAATCTTATCCGAGTGAAGTGGGATGCCGATTGCAAAGGCGCGAAAGCGCATGCGGGCACGACGAGAGCTTCTATTAGCAATATGGTCGTGGGAGTTTCGGACGGCTTTGTAAAAAAAATGCTTTTAGTTGGTGTTGGTTATCGGGCTCAGGTTAAAGAGAACCTACTAACACTAGCGCTCGGTTATTCCAACCCAGTCGAATATCCGATTCCTGACGGGATTACCATCGAGGCGCCAACTCAAACGGAGCTACTGGTTAAAGGTCGCGATAAACAACGAGTTGGACAAGTCGCTTCTGAAATTAGAGCGTTACGTCCACCGGAGCCCTACAAAGGCAAAGGGGTGAGAATCGCCGATGAATATGTCGCTCGCAAAGAAGCTAAGAAGAAATAGGTGAAGTGATGGATAAAAAGTCATCCAGAATGAAAAGAGCGTTGCGCTTACGCTCTAAAATTAAAGCTCTGAACGTTAATAGGTTAACAATACACCGCACTTCTCAGCACATTTATGCGCAAGTCTTGAGTGCGGACGGAAAGTCCACATTGGCCGCCGCTTCTACGGTTCAAGGCGATATTAAGAGCGCGTTATCCAACACGAGCAATATTAAAGCCGCATCTGAAGTTGGGCGCGTAGTCGCTGAAAGAGCGTTGGCTGCTGGCGTCACCGAAGTCGCGTTTGACCGTTCGGGTTTTAAATATCACGGTCGCGTAAAGGCACTTGCTGATGCCGCCCGCGAAGCCGGACTGAAGTTTTAAGGGGTTATCATGGCAACAGCACCATCTCAAGGTAGTACAGACGGATTACAGGAAAAACTCGTATCGGTAAGGCGGGTTGCAAAAGTAGTGAAAGGCGGACGGGTATTCGGCTTTGCAGCGCTGACCGTGGTTGGCGACGGCGATGGCCGTGTTGGCTACGGGGTTTCCAAAGCGCGCGAAGTTCCGGTCGCCATTCAAAAATCGCTGGAGCAAGCCAGAAAGAACATGCGCAAAGTCGCGCTTATTAACGGCACGTTGCAATATTCCGTCATGTCAGATACGGGGGCTGCGAAGGTTTACATGCAACCGGCTTCGGACGGTACCGGTATTATTGCCGGCGGTGCTATGCGAGCTGTGTTTGAAGTGGTTGGCGTGCACAATGTATTGGCAAAATGCATCGGTACCAGTAACCCGATTAACGTCGTTAGAGCGACTATTAACGGGTTGACCTCGATGAAAGATGCCAAGCAGATCGCCGCTAAACGTGGCCTATCCGTTGAACAAATAACAGGATAAGTATATGTCTGACAAAGTATTGAGCGTCACGATGACCAAAAGCAAGAACGGTCGCTTGAAAAATCACCAAGAGTGTTTGAAAGGGCTTGGGCTGAGGAAAATTAGGCAGACTGTACGAGTCATCGATACCCCTGAGAACCGCGGCATGATTAATAAGGTCGCGTACATGGTTAAGGTCGAGGAAGTCTAATGTTTTTAAATACTATCCAAGCATCCGAAGGTGCTAGAAAAAAAGCGAAACGTGTGGGCCGGGGTATCGGCTGTACTGATGGTAAGACTTGCGGAAGAGGGCATAAAGGTCAAAAAGCTCGGGCTGGCGGTTTTCACAAAGTTGGCTTCGAGGGCGGTCAGATGCCATTGCAGCGTCGTCTGCCTAAAGTCGGATTCACGTCTCACCTTAAGAAATTTACCTCTGAAGTAAGGTTGTCGGAAATCAATTCGCTTATTGATGAGGTCGTTGATATTCAGGTCTTAATTGCGAACAACGTTGTCCCTGTTTTCACAAAAAAAGTCAAAGTCGTGAATACTGGCGTTGTTAATCGTGTTTTTACGGTTAAAGGGTTGGCTGTAACGGCGGGTGCGGTATCAACTATCGAAGCTGCTGGCGGCAAAGTAGAGGCGTAACGTGAGTGCGAAAGGGTTTGATGTGGCAGCCGGCACGTTTCGGTTTGCGGAGTTAAAATCGCGGTTGTTGTTTGTCTTGGGTGCTTTCGTGGTGTATCGCGTAGGTGCTCATATTCCCGTGCCAGGCATCGATCCTAAAGCGCTTGCTACCATGTTTGAGCAGCAATCGGGTTCTATATTGAACATGTTTAACATGTTCTCTGGCGGGGCTTTGATGCGGCTCAGTTTATTCGCCTTAGGGATCATGCCCTACATTTCAGCCTCTATTATTATGCAGCTGATGACAATAGTCATTCCTGCGATGGAGCAGTTAAAGAAGGAGGGTGAATCCGGTCGTCGTAAGATTTCTCAGTACACCCGCTACGGCACGGTAGTGTTGGCTATGTTTCAATCGGTAGGGATTTCTGTCGCGTTACAGAATCAGACGGCGGGCGGTTTGGCTGTCGTTATACAGCCGGGTATCGGGTTCGTCGTGGTAACCACAATTACGCTGGTCACTGGCACGATATTTTTGATGTGGCTAGGCGAGCAAGTAACCGAGCGCGGCATAGGTAATGGCATATCCCTGCTTATATTCGCAGGTATTGTTTCCGGATTGCCGTCGGCTATCGGAGGGACTCTTGAGCTTGCGAGAACTGGCGAAATGAATGGTGCTTTTATCGTGCTGTTGTTCGTACTCGCAATCATAGTTACGGGGATTGTCGTCTTTGTAGAGCGAGGGCAAAGGCGTATCACAATCAACTACCCAAAACGTCAGCAAGGGAATAAGGTTTACGGCGGTCAAAGCTCCTTTCTTCCTCTAAAGTTGAACATGGCCGGGGTGATACCGCCTATCTTCGCGTCCAGCATTATTCTGTTTCCGGCCACTATAGCCGGTTGGTTCGGAAACGTCGATGGATTTGCCTGGTTGCAAGACATTTCTTCGGTGTTGTCTCCAGGACAACCCATTTATGTGCTTTGCTACGCTATTGCTATCGTTTTTTTCTGTTTTTTCTACACGGCGTTGGTGTTCAATTCGAAAGAAACAGCTGAGAATCTGAAAAAGTCCGGGGCTTATCTTCCAGGTATTCGGCCAGGCCAGCACACAACGCACTATATCGATAAAGTCATGACCCGGTTGACATTAATCGGAGCGGTTTATATCACTCTAATTTGCTTGTTACCCGAGTTTTTAATTGTATATTGGAATGTTCCTTTTTCCTTTGGCGGTACTTCTTTGCTGATTATCGTCGTGGTTGTGATGGATTTCATATCGCAGATGCAAACGCATTTGATGTCGCAGCAATACGAAGGATTAATGAAAAAAGCCAATTTGAAAAAGTCTTAACTTAATTTAGGAGTCAGCGATGAAAGTGCGCGCCTCAATAAAAACTATCTGTAAAAGTTGTAAAGTGATCAAGAGAAATGGTGTGGTCCGCGTGATTTGCAAGGACGGACGTCATAAACAGCGTCAAGGCTAATTTGTTTTTGTGATTTATTTTTCGGAGTGATATAATCCTCCGTTTAACCTAATAGCACTGTGTTTGGAGTATCTGAATGGCTCGTATTGCCGGTATTAACGTGGCTGACCATAAGCATGCGGAGATCGCGTTAACAGCGATTTATGGGATTGGCAGGCAGACTGCTAGAAACATCTGCGATCAAATCGGGGTGTTGCCAACCGTTAAAATTAAAGACTTGACCGAAGAACAAGTTGAAGCAATCCGGAAAGTCATTTCAGGTATGACTGTAGAAGGCGACTTGCGTCGTGAAGTGTCTATGAATATTAAGCGTTTGATGGATTTGGGCTGCTATCGCGGGATCAGGCATCGGCGTGGGCTGCCTCTCAGAGGGCAGCGAACCAGAACCAATGCCAGGACTCGTAAAGGTCCTAGAAAACCAGTTACCAAGTAAGATTTCCAGAAAGGCAAGTTAGATGGCAACCCAAAATCGAGTAAAAAAGCGTGTTAAGAAAGAAGTCGCTGATGGCATAGCTCATGTCCATGCTTCGTTCAACAACACTATTGTTACTATAACTGATCGCAAAGGCAATGCGCTGTCTTGGGCGACGTCCGGAGGCTCAGGCTTTCGCGGATCCAGAAAGAGTACGCCCTTCGCTGCTCAGGTAGCCGCCGAAAAGGCTGGCGCTGTTGCTCAGGAATATGGCATGAAAAACCTCGATGTCATGATTAAGGGGCCCGGACCCGGAAGAGAGTCGGCTGTTCGGTCGCTTAACAGCATGGGTTTTAAAATTTCAAACATCGTGGACGTCACTCCCATTCCTCATAATGGCTGCCGTCCACCAAAAAAACGTCGCGTTTAGGATAGTGGAGTAAACAATGGCAAGATATCTTGGCCCTGCTTGTAAACTGAGCCGTAGGGAAGGTACTGATTTATTTTTGAAAAGTAGAGGTAAATCTCTAGAGGCCAAATGTAAGTTAGATCAACGACCCGGGCAGCATGGCGCTAAACGTACAAGAAACTCCGACTACGCGCTGCAGTTAAGGGCGAAGCAACGGTTGCGCAGAATTTACGGCGTCCTGGAAAAACAATTTAGAAATTACTATAAAGCCGCAGACCAAAAGAAAGGCGCGACTGGTCAGAACTTGCTGAATTTCCTGGAAAGCCGCTTGGATAACGTGGTTTACAGAATGGGTTACGCGGCTACCCGCGCTGAGGCCCGTCAACTGGTATCTCACAAAGCAGTAATTGTGAATGACAAGTTGATCAACATTCCGTCGTTTCAAGTCTCGGTTGGCGACCAAATCAAAATCAGGGAAAAGTCAAAAACTCAGCAACGCATTAAAGATGCGTTGGTCGTCGCTGAACAATACGGGTTCCCGGCTTGGGTAGAAGTGAACGCTAAAGAAATGAGCGGTGTGTTCAAATCCGTACCGGATCGTATCGATTTGGGTTCGGACATCAACGAACAGTTGGTTGTCGAGCTTTACTCCAAGTAAAAAATAAGTCCAGGATTTAATCTATGCAGAGTTCTATTGGCGGCCTTTTAAAACCCAGACTAGTCGAGGTTGTTAACGAAACGGCCAACCACTCAAGAATCGTTATTGAGCCTTTAGAGCGCGGTTTTGGGCATTCTTTGGGTAACGCGTTGCGCCGTGTCATGTTGTCGTCTATACCCGGTTGCGCGGTTACCGAAATCTCGATCGAAGGCGTTTTGCACGAGTTTACTACGCTGGAAGGAGTTCAAGAAGACGTCATCGACATCATTTTGAATTTGAAAAAGCTTGCGGTGGTAGTGCATTCTCGAGACGAAGTCACGTTGACTCTCTCCAAGAAAGGAGTCGGTTCTGTTTCGGCTGGCGACATCGATTTGCCCCATAATGTTGAGATCATAAATCCTGAGCTGGTGATCGCCAATATCACGCAACCGGAATGCGCGCTGAACGTCAAAATTAAGGTTGAGCGTGGTCGCGGTTACGTACCCGCCAGCGTTAGAAAGGAACAAAATGAAGACGCCCCGGTTGGCGTTTTGATGGTCGACTCGTCATTTAGCCCGATTGTTAAGGTTGCATACCACGTCGAGAGTACGCGTGTTGAGCAGCGCACGAACCTGGATCGGTTAGTAATCGAACTGGAAACGAACGGCACAGTTGATCCAGAGCAGGCTATTAAGTTAGCTGCTTCCATTCTCCATGATCAATTGTCGGTTTTTGTTGACTTCGAGAAAGTTAACGAAAGGGTGGAAGAAGAAGTTGTTATCGAAGAAGAAACCTTCGACCCTATCCTATTGCGTCCAGTAGACGATCTGGAGTTGACCGTAAGGTCTGCAAACTGTTTGAAGGCAGAGAATATTTTCTACATCGGGGATCTTATACAGCGCACCGAAGTTGAGCTATTGCGCACCCCTAACTTGGGAAAAAAATCGCTTACCGAAATCAAGGATATCTTGGCCATTAAAGGTCTGTCGCTAGGTATGAGGCTTGAAAACTGGCCGCCAGAGAATTTGGCCGATCAGTCACAATCAGGCATTTGAAATATAAGGCATAAAAATGAGACACCGTAAATCTGGAAGACAGCTTAATAAAAACAGTAGCCACCGTAAAGCCCTATTCAGCAATATGGCCTGTTCGTTGTTTAAGCACGAGTTGATTAAAACTACTTTGCCGAAAGCCAAAGAGTTGCGCATGATTGCTGAACCTCTGATTACCCTTTCGAAAATTGATTCAGTAGCTAAGCGCAGGCAAGCTTTCTCTAAGCTGCGTGACCGTGATGTGGTTACTAAACTGTTTAACGAACTAGGGCCCCGTTATCAATCTAGAAATGGCGGCTATCTGCGCATCATTAAATGCGGGTTTAGGCCCGGGGACGACGCGCCGATGGCTTATGTCGAATTGGTCGATCGGCCTGAGCCGGCTCAGGCGTCCGCTGAGTAAGCTAGTTTCGAAAGGAACAAAAAAGCCGTGTCGGCCCAAGCCGACGCGGCTTTTTTAGTTTTAGGCCTTGCTGGTCTAATCTATTGAGACTCCTGAAGGGGGCGATTGAGGAGTTCAGGTAGCACACGCCAATTTTCCAGTTTCTGTTCGAAGCTCATCGCGGCATTGGCTGGGCTAGTTGAAGGTAAGCGGTAGCGCTTAATTTTTTCGGTAAACGCCTTGCTATAGTAATGCTTGTTGAATATTTTGTCGGCAGTCGCGCCGTTAAATAATAACGCTTCAATTTTGCCGTGGCTTTCGAAGAAGCTATCGAAGTCATTGATTACGACGCTGGTAAAGTCTATATCGGAATCCATGCTGCCGGGGCGGCGGCATCTCTTCATTACATCCCACAATGCGACGCCCGATAGGGTAAGTTTGTTTAATCGTTCGACATAAGCCGAATCGGGATTGATGCTTAGTAGCTTACAAATGATCGGCCAGAATTGATTCCTGGGATGAGCATAATACTGTTGATCTTGCAGAGAGCGAACGCCGGGTATGCTACCCAGGATAAGTACTCTGGCATTCTTATCCGCGATAGCTTGGAAGCTCTCGATTATCGTCATGTGTTTAGGATTGCCGTTGATATTTATGATTTAAAAAGGATCTTTCACCGTTTGCTTGGTGGTATAGGCCTTAAATGTCATGGTGTTGAAACTGGCTTTAAGTGGTTTGCTTGGCATCGGTCTTGGTTGTGTCTCGTTCCGGTTGTGCTGGCTATTAGAAACAATCGCCAGCGCATTTGGTTTTAAAGGTCGTCATCTTTGTCGGCGAATTTATCCGATAGCCGCAACAGCACCAGCAGCGCGCCCGCGCCACCGCAACTTCGGGGTGCGGAGCAGAAAGCCAATACGTCTCGATGCTGACGTAGCCATATGTTGATGTCGTTTTTTAAAACTGGCGTTTGATCTGGCGAATTGTAGCCTTTGCCGTGAATAACCAATAAGCAGCGACAGCCTTTTTCAACGCAACGGTGTAAAAAATTCAATAGCTGGCTTTGTGCCGAGCGACTACTTAGGCCGTGCAGATCGATTTCGGCGTCTAGGTCGTAATGCCCTTTACGTAATTTTTTTAATACGTTCTTTTGTACGCCAGGCACGGCGAATAGCATTTGGTCTTCTTGAAATAAGCGGGAAGGTACATCGTCCAAGGGTATTTCCAAAGGGTCGACAATCTCCGGCAATTTAGGCTTCGGCCTGGGAGGCGGGCTCTTACTGGGGCGTAAAATGACCGTGTCGGCTCTGATTTCTTTGACCGTGCCAACGGTCTCGCGAAAAAGTGCGGTTTCTTCAGGCGTTGTGGTTTTTTTTGTCACGTAAGCTGCTGGATTTGCGGTTTTTTTGCTAACATGCGGTAATTTTAAAGCGTTTTACCGCGACATGCATATTCTGATCAGCAACGACGACGGCTATTTGGCGCAGGGCATCAATACCTTGGCCGCAGCTCTCAGACCATTCGCCAAGGTTTCGGTAGTCGCGCCCGATAAGAACCGTAGCGCCGCCAGTAATTCGTTGACGTTGGATATGCCGCTTAGGGCGACCGTGTGCGAGAACGGTTTCGTTCGGGTTGACGGGACGCCTACCGATTGCGTGCATCTAGCCATTACCGGATTGTTGGCGGATGAACCCGATATGGTCTTCGCCGGCATCAATCACGGTGCGAACCTGGGGGATGACGTGATTTACTCGGGGACAGTCGCCGCCGCTACCGAGGGACGTTTTCTCGGATTGCCGGCGGTGGCTATCTCATTGGTTGGGCACAATGCCAAGCATTTCGATACGGCGGCCCAAGTAGCGGTGACTTTGCTAAACAAAATGCAATTTCGGCCTTTGCCGGAGGACACCTTGTTGAATGTCAACGTGCCCGATTTGCCGTTTTCCGAAATTAAGGGCTTCTTGTCTACTCGGCTTGGTCAGCGGCATAAAGCCGAGGCTGTCATTCGCGGATCTGATCCGCGGGGGCAAACCATCTATTGGGTGGGGCCGCCTGGTGCCGAGCAGGATGCCGGTCCCGGAACCGACTTCGACGCCGTTAAGAACGGCTATGTGTCAGTCACTCCGCTACAGCTGGATTTAACTCGCTACGAGCGTTTGGAGGGACTGCGCGACTGGCTGGCATTGGACGCATAAGTATGAGTCGACGAATACAAGGCATCGGTATGACATCGCGGCGCACCCGCGAGCGTATGATCTCCCGGCTACGCCAGCAAGGAATTTCCGATAACAAAGTGTTGGCAGTCATGGCCGACACTCCCCGCCATATTTTCGTCGACGAGGCTTTAGAGAGTCGCGCTTACGAAGATACCGCATTGCCGATTGGGCACAATCAAACGATCTCGCAGCCGTACATCGTCGCGAAAATGACTGAGTTACTGCTGCAATCCGCTGTTCCCGCCAAGGTTTTGGAGATCGGTACCGGTTGCGGTTACCAGACGGCTATCCTCGCCAAACTGGTCAGTCAGGTTTACACCGTTGAGCGAATTGCTCCTTTGATGAAAAAAGCGCGCGATACTTTATGGGAGTTGAACATCAAGACTGTCGGTTTCAAGCATACCGATGGTGGATGGGGCTGGCCCGAACATGCGCCGTTCGAGGGCATCTTGGCTGCGGCGGCTCCCGCCGAAGTGCCGGAAGCTCTATTGCAACAGTTGGCGGTCGGGGGGGTGCTGGTGATACCGGTCGGTCAAGAGGGGAAGCAGTATTTGCATCGTATTGTGCGTACCGACGAAGGTTATTTGGACGAAGTGATCGAACGCGTCACTTTTGTGCCGTTTCTGTCGGGTGTTACCGGGTAATTCGCGAAAACTTTGCTTGTGGACTCGTGATTCCTGAAGGCGGTAACCATCCGTTGTTACTCGCGAGCAGTTGGTGTTGGCAAACTTGATTACAGGTTTCATTGTGCCGGCGCCAATCCTCTTCTTCGGCGAGATTGCCGGCATCTGGCATACAATGGATGCAATTCAATCGTGTCCGTGATTCCGCTTTGAAAAATAATACCCAATATTCGGTCGGTATCGACTTAGGTACTACCCACACCGTGGTTGCTTACGCCGAGGCCGAAGACCCGCACAAGACCATCCGTCTGTTCGAAATACCTCAATTGATTGCGCCGGGTGAAGTCGATTCCAGGCCTTTGTTGCCGTCGGTGCGATATCACCCGGCGTTTGGCGAGCTTAATGCCGATAGCGGTTTTTTAACGGCCCCCGATGGTGCGGTGCTTGGGGAAGCGGCGCGATTGCTCGGTGCCAAGTCTCACGGCCGGCTGGTGACTAGCGCCAAGAGCTGGTTGTCGCATAACGCTGTCGATCCGGCTGCGGCTATTTTGCCGTGGGGTAGCGACGAGTCGGTGTTCAAGGTTTCTCCGGTGGCCGCGAGCGCTAGCTATCTGCAATATGTTCGTAGCGCATGGGATCAACATTTTCCCCAGGCGCCGTTGTCCAGGCAGAACGTGGTGATCACGGTACCGGCGTCATTCGATGAATCGGCGCGTGCGCTGACCCTGGAGGCCGCCAAGTCCGCCGGCTTGGTGGATGTACGCTTACTGGAAGAGCCTCAGGCGGTTTGTTATGACTGGTTACGTCGGCATGACGGCAAAGTCGCAGCCAGTCTGGCCGGTTGTCGTCTTTTGCTGGTCTGCGACGTCGGTGGAGGCACCACCGACTTGACATTGATTCGCATCGACCACGGTGACGGCGATCCAAAACTCACTCGGATCGGCGTGGGCGATCACTTGATGCTGGGCGGCGACAACATCGATCTAGCGCTCGCGCGTCTAGCCGAAACACGGTTAACCGGGGGTGATAAGAAGCTGTCGGCGGGTGATTTGTCGCAATTACTCGAACAATGCCGGGTAGCAAAAGAACGTCTGTTGGCGGATGCCGCTCCGGAACAATTCGCCGTCACTTTGCTGGGCGGTGGCTCGAAACTCATAGGCGGAGCTCGAAGCAGTTTTCTTACCCGTGACGAAGTGCGACGCATCGCGCTAGACGGATTCTTCCCGCTGTCCGGAATCGAAGAGCTGCCGGACAAAAAACGAAGCGGAATGGTGGAGTTCGGTTTACCGTACGCCCCGGAGCCCGCGATTAGCAAGCATATCGCCGCTTTTCTTAAGGCGCATGCCCGAAGCTCGAGAGCAGCGTTGACTGGTACCGGCGAGGGGGCGGAGTTCGCTGGTCCCAGCGAGGTAGTAGACGGCTTGATCGTGCCTGATGCGCTGCTCTTGAATGGTGGTTTATTCCGTAGCCCTGCGCTCGTTACCCGCGCGCTTGAGTTGTTGGGACATTGGCGCGGTGAGCCGCCAGTACAATTAGAAAACCTTGATCCGGAATTGGCAGTGGCCTACGGTGCTGTCGCGTATGCGATCGCCCGGCGCGAGAAAAAACTGAAAATCGGCGGTGGCGCGGCCAGGGGCTATTTTTTACTGGTAGACACCGTTAACGATGCGGGAGCTCGATTTACCAAGCCTGGCATCTGTATTTTGCCTAAAGGTAGCGAGGAGGGGCGGGAAGTCACATTGACCGGCCGGCAATTTGCGCTGCGGATCGGCCAGCCGGTACGTTTCCATCTGATGTCGAATAGCACGGACGCCGATTATCGCCCCGGCGACGTCGTCGAACTTGACGATGACCGTTTTCATGGGCTGCCGCCGCTGGCTGTCGCGTTCGCCGGTGATCAACGAGTGGAAGTCGTCGTGCAGTTGGTGGCGACCTACACTGAAGTCGGCACCTTGCGCTTGCAATGCGTGGCGAAGGCGGATTTGAATCAGCGCTGGGATGTGGAGTTTCAAATAAGAAAAACTGCCCCAACGATCGGTGGAGGGGAGTTGCCGAATCAACTACCGCAAGCCCTAGAAAAGATTCAGACGGTTTTTGGAGCGAAATCCAGGGACGTTGATCCGCAAGCGGTGAAAACCCTACGTGCCGATCTGGAAAAAATCCTGGGCGCGCCCCGAGCCGATTGGCGCACGCCATTACTGCGCGAGCTTTTCAATGCGCTGCTGGAGGGTGGAAAATATCGGCGGCGAAGCGAGCAGCATGAACGTTTGTGGTTTAGCTTGGTCGGTTTTTGTCTGCGGCCCGGTTTTGGGTATCCGCTCGATGATTGGCGGGTTGAGCAAATATGGAAGTGGTATGGTGACGGACTCCAGTTTGTCAATGAGAAACAAAATTGGACGGAGTGGTGGACCTTGTGGCGGCGCGTGGCGGGAGGATTGCAGGCCGAGGCTCAGCAGCGCTTGTTCGGCGACGTTGCTAAATTTATAAACCCCGCCACGGCTCGTCAAGCGGGCCTCGCCAAACAATTGATGACGCGTGGGTACGAAGATATGGTGCGCTTGGCCGCAGGTCTTGAGCGTTTGCCTGTCGCAGATAAAACTCAGCTTGGTGAATGGCTGTTGAAACGGCTGGAAAAGGCTGGAGAGCCCGAACAAAGTTGGTGGGCGCTTGGCCGGGTTGGCGCGCGCGTCTTGTTTCATGGTAGCAATCACGAGGTAATTCCGTCGGATACCGTGTCGAAGTGGTTGCACCGGTTATTGGCGGTAGATTGGAAAAAGCAATCTCAAGCCGGTTTCGCCGCCGCATTACTCGCGCGCCGCTGCGACGATCGTGTCCGCGATATCGACGACCATTTGCGGGCCTTGGTGCAGGACAAACTCAAGCAGGCCAAAGCGCCTGTCTCCTGGCAGCAAATAGTTTCCGACTACATACCGCTCGACGAGCAGCAAGAACGGCAAATATTCGGAGAGGCGTTGCCTCCAGGTCTTAAATTGCTTGAAGAGCATTAACCGGGCTGTAGTTAAATTGCGAAGTTGTCAATAGCTGCTTGATGGTTCCCTGTTAGTATTGTCGGCAAAACCACAAATTCACGGCGGATATCTGTCCATTTTTAAAAATTGGGCTAAACTCGACAGCGTTTTATGTCGTCGTAATTCCTAATCCAGTCATGTATGGAGCGAGTAAACCATCTCCAGCTTGACCGCGAGATCGGCACAGGCGGAACGCACAGGGGCGGCAAGCGAGTTTGCCGCTAACGACGAGTATCCGGCAATCGAAAATGGATGGTCGGCGGGACGGTCAATCATCGGAACAGCCTAGCTTGCATTTAGGCGGCTTTCCAGGAACTCAGTAAAGTAGGTGGGCTATGGCTTCGGTAATTTCATTATTCACCACGGCGCAAATCGCCGGACTAAGCACAGATGCTGTAGCAGCGCTAACCACCGAGGACATGCAGGCTCTGAGTACTGCTCAGATCGTCGCATTTACCACTGTTCAATTTCCGGTATTCAACAGCCTGCAGATTGATGCGTTGAGCACGGCGCAAATCGTCGCCATCGAAACCGCCGATATTGCAGTGATGAGTACGCTAGCCCTATCTTCCGGGCTATCCAGCAGCGACTTCGCCGCGCTGAGCACCCAACAAATCGTCGCGCTGAGCACCGCCCAAGCCTTCGGCCTGAAAACCAGCCAAGTGGCCGCGCTGACCACCCAACAAGTGGCCGCGCTGGAAACCGCCGACCTGGTGGGCCTGGGTACCAGCAATGCCGCATCGCTGACCACCGCCGGCATCGTCGCCCTGACCACCGCCCAAGCGGCGGCGCTGGCCACCGCCCAAATCGCCGGGCTGACCACCCGCCAAATCGCCGCGCTGGAAACCGCCGACCTGGCCGCGCTGAGCACCGCCCAAGCCGCCGCGCTCAAATCCCATCAAGCCGCCGCGCTGACCACCGGCCAAGTCGCCAACCTGATCACCGCCGATCCCAACAAGTGGCCGCGCTGGAAACCGCCGACCTGGTGGGCCTGGGTACCAGCAATGCCGCATCGCTGACCACCGCCGGCATCGTCGCCCTGACCACCGCCCAAGCGGCGGCGCTGGCCACCGCCCAAATCGCCGGGCTGACCACCCGCCAAATCGCCGCGCTGGAAACCGCCGACCTGGCCGCGCTGAGCACCGCCCAAGCCGCCGCGCTCAAATCCCATCAAGCCGCCGCGCTGACCACCGGCCAAGTCGCCAACCTGATCACCGCCGATCTGGCCGCGCTCAGCACCCTGGCGCTGAGCAACCTGACCACCGCCGGCATCGTCGCGCTGACCACCGCCCAAGCGGCGGCGTTGACCACCGCCCAAATCGCCGGGCTAACCACCCAACAAGTGGCCGCGCTGGAAACCGCCGACCTGGCCGCGCTGGGCACCGCCCAAGCCGCCGCGCTCAAATCCAACCAAGCCGCCGCGCTGAGCACCGCCCAAGCCGTCAACCTGGAAACCGCCGACCTGGCCGCGCTGACCACGCTGACCCTGAGCGGGCTGACCACCGCCAGCACCGCCGCGCTGAGCACCCAACAAATCGTCGCGCTGAGCACCGCCCAAGCCTTCGGCCTGAAAACCAGCCAAGTGGCCGCGCTGACCACCCAACAAGTGGCCGCGCTGGAAACCGCCGACCTGGTGGGCCTGGGTACCAGCAATGCCGCATCGCTGACCACCGCCGGCATCGTCGCCCTGACCACCGCCCAAGCGGCGGCGCTGGCCACCGCGCAGGTGCGGGCCTTGACTACTAGGCAGGTCTCAACTCTGGAAACCGCCGATTTGGCCGCATTTACGACGGCTCAAGTGGTTGCGCTGGCGACCAATCAGATCGTCGCGTTGACGACTGCGCAGGTGGTTAGCATGGAAACGGCGGATGTGGCCGCATTGACCACCAGCCAATTTATTAAGTTGGAGACCGCCGACATTCAGGCGCTATCTACCGCGCAGATTTTCGGTTTAACCACCGCTCAAGTTTGCGCGATGACCGACGCCCAAGAGCTTGCGCTGACAACGGCCCAGTTGAACGCGATGACCACCGCGCAATTGAACGCGTTGTTTACGACACCGTTGGTGCTGGATCTGAATGGCGACGGTATCTCGACTTTAAGTCGAGCAGCCGGCGTGAGTTTCGATATCGACGCCGACGGTAGTCGGGAGACGGTGGGTTGGGTCGGCAGCGGCGACGGTTTGCTTGCGATCGATACCAATCGAGACGGGGTCATCAATGACGGTTCGGAATTGTTCGGGTCCGCGACCCGGCTCGCTGACGGTCAGACCGCCGCCGACGGTTACGCCGCATTGCGAGCCCTAGATAGTAATCAAGACGGTTGGATTAGCGCCGACGATAACGCATTCAAGGAATTGAAGGTCTGGACCGACAACAATGCCGACGGCTTAAGCCAAGCCGACGAGTTGCATAGCTTGACCGAGCTTGGCATTAGTCGGTTGGGTGTGAACGCCGAGACCACCTCTTCTCTGGATAACGGTAACTGGATAGGCTTGACTTCGAGTTACGAAACCGTCGACGGTGACAACCGCGCGATGGTCGATGTCTGGTTTGCGAAGAGCGATCAGGCTAATCCAGAAGCGGATTTGAGAGCCAACGTCAATCGCCTGGCCCAAGCGATTAGCAGCTTTACCGATGCTGACAGCGGTAATGCGTTACCCGTGACACCCGGTTTGCCGAGCGGCTCGGAAAGCGTGTCCGCCAACCCGGCATCGCTTGCGACGCTCGCCCTTGCGGATACCCTCAAGCAATTCGACGCCAATGGCAACCCGCTGGCGTTGGCGGCCACACCGTCGCAGACCGCGCGGACAGGCGTCACGCCGTCGCTGCCTGGTCTCGACGATCCAGCCAGCGGCTATCTCGCCAGCAAAGGCAAATAAACGCGTTACCTTTAAACAACAGGCATCGGGAGTTCGCTCCCGATGCCTTTTTTATGTCGTTTGCGTTATTTGGCTGATAGCGGCGGCATTGCAACACCATGATGTCCGGCCGGTTGTGTTTTCCAGTTATCATGCCGGGTTTGGCGTATAGCACTAGCGGGTATCACACTCTACATGGCTGACAAGTTTCAACATTCGGTTATTCAATGTTTGACCGCGATCGCCCAGCATCACGGCATACAGATCAATCCGGAACGGCTGATCGACGAGTATGCGCTGGAAGCCAAGGAACCCAATGCGGCGATGTTGCAGCGTATTGCTGCCGATATAGGGCTGAAAATCAAGATTGCCCGCTTAAGCTGGCAGACTTTGCTAGCGCAAACCGGCGTTTTCCCAATCATGGCCAGACTGCGGGACGGCGGCGCCGTGATTGTGGTCGGCATCAAGAAAGAAGCGCCGGAACAGGTGGCGATCCTCGATCCGCTGGCCGGCGACGCGGCCGTGACCTATTTGGACCGCGAGCAATGGTGGGAGCGTTGGTCCGGCGAAGTGGTGTTTCTGAAGCGTCACCACGCCCTCGGCGATCCGAATCAGCCGTTTGGTTTGCGCTGGTTCATTCCGGAAATCCTGAAGCAGAAGGCGGCTTTTCGGGACATTGCGGTCGCCGCGTTCGCGATGCATTTTTTAGGGTTGGCCTCCCCGATCTTCTTTCAGTTGGTCATCGATAAAGTGTTGGTTCACCAGAGCCTGTCCACGCTTTGGGTCTTGGGCATTGGCGTGATGCTGGCCTTGGTGTTCGATTCGATATTCGGCTACCTTCGCCAGTTGTTGACCTTGGCGGCCACCAACAAAATCGACATGCGCCTGACGCGGCGCGCCTTCGCGCAATTATTGTCGCTACCGATCGATTATTTCGAGACCACCACCGCCGGCGTTATTACACGCCACATGCACCAATTGGAAGGCATACGCCAGTTCTTAACTGGGCGGCTGTTCTTTACCGCACTGGACGTGTTGGCGCTGCTAATATTTCTGCCGATTTTGTTCGCCTATTCGGTCAAGCTGGCGCTGATCGTGCTGGGGTTTTCGGTGGTGATCGCGGCGATTATCGCGGTCTTACTGCCCAGCTACCGGCGCCGGTTGGATGCCTTGTACAGTGCCGAGGGCAAGCGCCAGGCTTTGTTGGTCGAAACCATACACGGCATGCGTACCGTCAAGGCGCTGGCCATCGAACCGATGCAACGGCGGATCTGGGACCAATTTTCCGCGCAGTCCATCACGATGCATTTTCGGGTCGGCAAATTGTCGATCGCCGGCGGAACCATCACCGATTTCCTCGGCAAGCTGTTGCCGATCGTCATCATCGTCATCGGCGCTCAAGACGTGTTCGATCAGACCTTGTCGGTTGGCGCCTTGATTGCGTTTCAAATGTTGTCCAGCCGGGTCAGCTCGCCGTTGTTGCAAATCGTCGGCTTGATCAACGAATATCAACAAACGGCGCTGTCGGTGCGTATGCTCGGCGAGATCATGAACCGCGCCCCAGAAGGCCGGTCCGGCGCCGGCGGTTTGCGGCCGCAATTGGCCGGCGCCATCGCCTTCGACGCGGTGGCGTTTCGCTATCCGGGGTCTAGCGTCGCTGCGCTGGATAGAGCCAGCTTCACGATCCCGGCCGGCAAGGTCATCGGCATTGTCGGCCGGAGCGGTTCCGGCAAAACCACGCTGACCAAATTGATTCAGGGTTTGTATCCGGTGCAGGAAGGCATTATTCGTTTCGACGGCGTGGACATGCGCGAAATCGATTTGTCTCATTTGCGGCGGCAAATCGGCGTGGTGCTGCAGGAGAATTTCTTGTTTCGCGGCAGCGTCCGCGAGAATATTTCGGTTACCCAGCCGGGCGCCAGTTTCGAAGACATCGTCGCGGTAGCGCAGGCCGCCGGCGCCGACGAGTTCATCGAACGCTTGCCGCAAGGCTACGATACCTTGCTGGAAGAAAACGCCGCCAACCTGAGCGGCGGGCAAAAGCAGCGGTTGTCGATCGCTCGCGCCTTGCTGTCGCGGCCGCGAATATTGATCCTCGACGAAGCCGCCAGCGCCCTGGACCCGGAAAGCGAGGCGATCTTTATCCGCAACCTGTCGCGGATCGCCGTCGGCCGCACCGTGATTATGATTTCCCACCGTTTATCGACGCTGGTCAACGCCCACGGGATCTTAGTGATGCAGCAAGGCAAGTTGGTGGACAGCGGTCGCCACCAGGACTTATTAAGCCGCTGCGATACCTATCGGCAATTATGGAACCAACAAACCAGTCATCTGTAAAACCCGGCGTTCCGAACAAGCCCGTCACCGACGAACTGGCGGTGGACTTCCTGCCGGATGCCGACGAAATCGAGCGCAGTCCGCTGCCGCGTCAGGCCCGCATCACGCTCTACGTGCTGCTGACCGCCTTGCTGGGCTTTTTGCTGTGGGCGATTTACTCGGACGTCGATCGGGTCGTGGTCGCGCGGGGTCGCCTGGTCACACCGCTGCCCAATATCGTCGTGCAGCCGCTGGAAACCTCGATCATCGCCAGCCTGGACGTGCGGGTCGGCCAAATCGTCCACCAGGGTCAGCAATTGGCGACCCTGGACCCGACCTTCGCCGAAGCCGATCAGGCCCAGTTGCGGATACGTCTGGATAGTTTAAACACCCAAGTGCAACGTCTGAATGCCGAACTGTCCGGGGCCAAGTCGGCCGATGCCGAATCGGAAACGGCCGACCGGCAATTGCAGGCGCAACTGGACGCCGAACGCAAAGCCAATTATCAGGCCCAGCAAAAGCAGCTCTCGGAAAAAATTCAACAACTGCATGCCGGGATTACGACTAATCTACGCGATCAACAAGCACTATCGGCGCGGGTCAAGCCGCTGCTGGAGATCGAGGAAATGCAGAACAATTTGGTGAATCGGCATTACGGCGCGCGCGTGCAAATGCTGGAAGCCCAGGAAAAGCGCATGGAAGTCGAGCGAGATTTACAGTTGGCGAAGAACCGCGAGCAGGAATTGAAGCGGGAACTGGCCGCGCTGGAGGCCGAAAAGGCGGCCTTCGATAAAGGTTGGCGGCAAAAAACCATGGAAGATTTGCTGGCGACCCAGCGCGAGCGCGACGAGGTTAACGAACAACTGCAAAAAGCCGAAAAACGCCACAAACTGGTCACGTTGGTATCGCCGGCCGAAGCCGTGGTGCTGGATGTCGCGAAATTGTCGCTGAGTTCGGTAGCCAAGGCCGCCGAGCCGCTGTTTACGCTGGTGCCGTTGGAGGCCGAATTGGAAGCCGAAGTCGAGATCGATTCGCTGGACGTCGGTTACGTCAAACCGGGCGACCTGGCTAGGCTGAAACTGGACGCCTATCCCTTCCAACTGCACGGCACTTTGGATGCCTCAGTGCGGACATTGAGCGAGGACGCGTTTCGCCGCGAATCGGCCGGTCCCGGCATGGAGGCCTATTACGCCAGCCGCTTGGCCTTGGGCGACGGGCGGCTAAAGAATCTGCCCGGCCAAGCCAGATTGTTGCCGGGCATGACCTTGACCGCCGAAATCGTGGTCGGCAAGCGTTCGGTGATTTCTTACCTGCTCTGGCCGCTGACCAAGGCGCTGGACGAATCGATACAAGAACCCTGATGGCACACAACACAAGTAATGCAACCATGAAAGCGACGACTTTGGTGGAGGTCATGGCGCAAGCCGACGCGTTGGCGAAAAGCGGCGACAGCGCCGCCGCGATCGCTTGTTATACCGATTGGCTAGCCTCGCCCGGCGCCGAGCCGCAATTGCGCCACCTGGCGCTGTTCAATCTCGGCAGCCTGCTGCGTCCGGCCGGATGCATCGAGCAGGCGATCGCCGTCTATCAAGAGGCCCTGCAACTTAGGCCGGATTTTTATCAGGCGGCAGTGAATTTGGGTTTGACGTTGGAAGCTCAGGGCAATCAGGCCGGGGCAATGGCGATCTGGTTGCAGGCGCTGCAACCGGTCGAGGGGCAGACTTTGTTGTTGAATCACGCCGGCCGTCTGCAAGAGGTCAACCGCAACTTCGACGAAGCCGAAGCCTTGCTCGGGCGCAGCTTGGCGGTGATGCCGGATCAACCCGACGTGATGCAGCATTATCTGCATATTCGCCAGAAAAAATGCCAGTGGCCGGTGTTCGACGGCGTGGCCGGCATCCCGTTAAGGACTTTGCAACAGAACGTCGGGCCCTTGGGCTTGTTGGCCTCCAGCGACGATCCGGCCCTGCAACTGGCGGCAATCACCGCCTGGGTGGGGCGCAAGGTGCCGCGCAATCTGCCGAGGATGGCGCCGCTGGACGGCTACCGGCACGACAAATTGCGGATAGGCTATTTGTCCTGCGATTTTCGCTGGCACGCGGTCAGTATTTTGACCGCCGAGTTGCTGGAACTGCACGACAGAGAGCGCTTTGAAGTGTACGGCATCGATTTCAGTCCCGAGGACGGCGGCACGATGCGGCAGCGGATGCTGGCGGCCTTTGACCGGCATGTGCCTATCCATGCGTTGTCCGACGAGGAGGCGGCGCAAACGATACGCCGCCACGAAATCGACGTATTGATCGACCTGACCGGCTTGACCGCCGGTGCCCGGCCCGGCATCGTCGCGCACAAGCCGGCACCGGTGCAGATTTCGTATCTGGGTTACGTCGGCAGTTGCGGCATGCCCGAGATCGATTACATCCTGGCCGACCGCTACGTGTTTCCGGAAGCGCTGGTCCGCTACTACTTCGAGAAGCCCCTGTATTTGCCGGAGGTTTACCAAGCCAACGACAGCCAGCGCCCGATTGCCGAGACGCCGAGCCGGGCGTCCTGCGGTTTGCCCGACGACGCTTTCGTGTTCTGCTCGTTTAACGGTAGCTACAAGATCAGCGAGCCGGTGTTTACGGTATGGATGAACATCCTGCGGCGGGTGCCGAACGGTGTGTTGTGGCTGGCGATCGACAACCCGACGGCTCGCGGCAATCTGGCGGCCGAGGCGGTAAAACGCGGCGTCGATCCCGGCCGGCTGGTGTTTGCCGACAAAGCCGCCCCGTCCGAGTATCTGGCCCGCTACCGGGCGGCCGACTTATTGCTGGACACTAATCCCTACAACGCCGGCACTACCGCCAGCGACGCGCTGTGGGCCGGTTTGCCGGTGCTGACCTGTTCCGGCAAGACCTTCGCGTCGCGGATGGCCGGCAGCTTGCTGCACGCGGTCGGTCTGCCGGAATTGATTACCACCAGCTGGCTGGATTACGAAAATCTGGCGGTGGGGCTGGCATCCGAGCCGACGGCGTTGCAAACCTATCGACATCGCCTGCACACCCAGGGCCGCAGTTCCGCGCTATTCGACACCCGCCGCTTCGTCAAAAACTTCGAAGCGACGATCGCCGGGTTGTTCGACTAAGGACGGACCGGGCAATCACTGCGGGGTCGGCCGTTGGTTCGAAGGCGGTTCCGCGCGATTTGATTGGCGGTATTCGACGCTTTCGCCGCTAGCCGAAATTGGCGAATCAACCTAACGATCATGAAAGGGTTCGCCCCAAGGCGTGAAAAAATAGGCGTGGGAGCGGCTTTAGCCGCGATTGACGGTGCTCCGCCACCGGTACGTCCGTACTTTACTCAACGGATTCTTTTAGGATTGATGACCTACGACAACCTGCAAATCACTCGGAGAAGCCCATGATAATACCGACCGAAGCCATCGGCAGCATCCCCCGCCCGCCGCAATTATTGGATGCGCTGGGCGAATTCCGCGCGGGCCGGTTGTCGCGCGAACGGCTGGATGCCTGTTACGACGCGGCACTGCGCGACACCCTGGAACGCTTCGAGCGCACCGGATCGCCGGTGATTTCCGACGGCGAACAGACCAAATCCAGTTTCGCCACCTATCCGCTGCAAGGGCTGGACAATCTTGCCGCCGACGGGGTGGTTATCCCGTTCGCCGACGGGCATACCCGGCAACTGCCCAGGTTGAATGCCGGGCCGTTCCGCTACGGCGCTTATGCCGGCGATTATGTCCGCGCCCGCCAAACGCTATACCGCACGGCCGCTGAAACAGGCCGTCATCTCGGCGTCGGCGCTCAGTCTGCTTTACCCGCAACAGGGCTTGGAAGGCTATACGCGCGAGGCGTTTATCGACGATCTGATCCGGGAAGCCGTGGCGGACATCCGCGGTTGTCTGGCGCAAGGCGCGCACCATGTGCAGATCGATTTTACCGAAGGCCGATTGTCCGTGAAGCTCGATCCGTCCAAACAACTGCTCCGGCAATTCATCGCGTTGAACAACCGGGTATTGGCGCATTTCACGGCGGACGAACGCCAACGGATCGGCGTCCACACCTGTCCGGGCGGCGACCACGACTCCACCCACAGCGCCGACGTCGATTATGCCGAGCTGTTGCCCGAGCTGTTTCAACTTCAGGCCGGCCATTTTTATATGCAACTGGCGAGCGAGAACAAGCCTGAACAGGTCTTGGCCGTGGTCCGCGACCATCTCCGGGGCCATCAGCGAGTCTATGTCGGCGTCATCGATGTGCTTGATCCGGCGGTCGAGTCGCCGGAATCGGTCCGAGACCGGATCTTGCAAGCCGCCGAATTTATACCGGTCCACCAATTGGGCAGCACCGACGATTGCGGATTTTCGCCGTTCGAAGACGACAGCTCTACCGGGCGAGACACCGCATTCGCCAAAATCGAAGCCCGCGTAATCGGCACGAAACTGGCCGAGGCCGCGCTGAAACTGGGGTAGGCAGCGGTTGAGGCAAACCGTTCCGAAGCCAGCTTGAATCCGCGCGATTTCGGGCGAACATATCAGCGAAGCGTCCGTGCTTGTCCTCGCTTTGGTGTCTTAGGCCCACAAATCGGCGCCGACGGCCAGTTTGCCGGGCGAGGCATTTTTGGGGGATCGCCCTGGTCCGGGTCGCGCCGGGAGCTTGAGCGGCGGAACGTTAGTGTTCGCGCGCTTCACGGCGTTTTTTGTCCAATCCGCCGCGATGTGCCCGACAGGTCCGGCGACTCTGAGCTGAAGACCAGCGCTCCAACAAAATCACACATCGATTGCCAATTACACTGGACCGTTCCGGTTTAGACCGGGAAGCATCCAACGTGAACTCGCAACGGCCGCTGTTGAAAGCGCAGGATTCTCGACGAAACAGCTAACGATTTCCCGGCAACCTGCAACGTTCGCCGTTGAACATAGACCAGTGTCTGGTTGAGATAGACCGCTCGATGTCCGTCGAAGAACATTGTCCGATTGAAGTAGATCGCCGAGGTGGCGCAGTGCGGCGTTCCATGGTTATCGTGGAACGCTTCAAGAACTTTTTAGACAGATTCTCGTTCATCGTAGAACGTTCCGTGTTCCAACAAGCACGTTGCTTATCGAAGCTGGAACGATGCGGTTTCAATAGAGAAGCGTGCATGTTTAACAGAGACTGCTGCCGTTTGCTGCCGGAATCGTCCCTGTTCAATCCGCAACGGTGAGGTTTGAAATCGCACCGTCGAGCGTTCCGGCCGGCTGGCCCGAGGTTTGTAAGCGATCTTTGAAGGACGCACTAGAACTGAAACGGACAATGACTTAACCGTTGGCGTGCGATTAGTCCGTTAGGGCGTCGAGATTCCAAGGCAACAGCGCTTCGAACTCTTCGACAGTTTTTGCGGTGGGAAGCTTTCGGAACAGATCGACCAGATAGGTGTAAGGGTCGACGCTATTGGCCTTGCAGGTTTCGATCAACGAGTAAAGATTAGCGCTGGCACGGGCGCCGGCCACCGTATCGCAAAACAACCAATTGCGGCGGCCCACCACGAAGGGGCGTATGGCGTTTTCGCAGAGGTTGTTGTCGATGGGCCAAGCGCCGTTGTCGACGAAGCGGATCAGTTTGGACCACTGCGATGACAAGTAATGCAAAGCCTTGCCCAGCAAACTACCGGGGATTACCGCATGCAGATGTTGTAGCAGCAGGGCTTCGATTTTGACCAAAACCGGTCGGCTTTGCTCCTGGCGCCGCTGCCCACGCTGTTCGACG
>NZ_MKMC01000026.1:0-31918 GCF_001856095.1 Methylomonas sp. LWB | reverse complement strand
CAATTCGACGAACCGGTGAGTGGCTTGAGCTTGGGCGGAGTGGAACTGCGCAAGGGCGGCGACGCGATCGCGGTGACCCGCGAGCTGAGCGGCGACCGGAAAACCCTGACGCTGAAGTTGCAACAACCGCTGCTGGCGAACACCGGCTACAGCCTGCACGTCGAAGGCGTGGAAGACCTGAGCGGCAACGTACTGGGCACGGCACAGGACAGAAGCTTCACGACCGGCGCGGGCGCCGACCTGCTCTCGACCAGCGTGGTGCAATACAGTCCGGCCAACAACACCAGCGGCATCGGCCTGAACAGCCCGGTGGTGATCACCTTTGCCGAACGGCTCAACCCGCTGGCATTGAACAGCGACACGATCGCGCTGTACGACGCGGTGACCGGGCAACGGCCGAGCGCGAGCTACGCGCTGAGCGCAGACGGCAAAACCGTCACGCTGACGCCGAACGCCGCGTTGACCGCCAACCGGCAATATTATATTTACATCAGCAACTGGGCGCCGCTACCGGACCAAGCCGGCAACCGGATCAACTACGCCAACTGGTACTTCCGGACCGGGACGGAATAGCAGAGGAGGGCAAATCGATGATGAAGTTTCCCAGGCGGGTTTCCGCGCCATATGGCGTTTGGTCACCGCGCTTTAAAACGCAAGCTATCGACCGGATTGAATGACGATGAGGCTCCGGTTTAGTGTGGCTGCTTTGGCCATGTTACTAAGTGCTTGTTCTTCCGACGACAGTTCGTCGAACAAACAATCCGTACAACAGACGAGTGCAAGGCCGCCGACTTCCGGGGCGGGGGGCGGCGTGCCGCCGGTTGGGCAGAGCGCCGTACCCGGGATTTCGGATGAGCCGGTAAAACCTAACCGTAGCGAATTGCGGGTGATGACTGAAGATGCCAAGGCTACCGAAAACGCCGTCAAGAATGTTATTGAGCGCTTCGACGCTAATTTAAGCGATCGTCAGGCTCGAGAATCCGCGCAAAACGAATTTAAAGCGATGCTGCCCGACTATAAGGAAAAGATGTTGCAAATCGGTAAGGCCAAAATGAAGGGCGAGTCACATCCAGTTGAAACGCCGTGAACACCCTATTTCGGAATGTCGTTAAAAATCCGCGGGGATTGATACATCGGAGTGATGAGCTGTGATGGTTGCCGTTCTCGCGGCGCGTCGGCGTTCCTGCTCGGAATTCCGTAGTCGGCGCGGAGTATGCTGAGTAAGGTCTAATAATTTTTTAGGTATTGCAATAATTCCAATACGCGGCTTTTGATCAGAGCGGTCCGGTAGCCGTGACGGGAAATCGCTGAAGAAGAGCCGAATTGCTCGGTGGTCCAATTTCCGTTAATAAAATCCAGTTCAGCATCGCGAAATTGCAGCCATAAGCGTTGCGAACGCAACAAGGTTTGTTTGCTCGGTTCGGGCAGATTTTTCTGCAGAGATGAATATGCGCGGTTAAGCTCCTTATCCAAAAACTCTGCGTAGTCGCGGTAAGCCTGATCGGTTTGTTCCGTGGTTTGCGCGTGTTGGTAAATTGCCTGTTCGAACGCATCGGCGCGAGATAGGAATTCCGCTGTAAGATCCGGGGTGTCGGGGTTGTCGATCGCGTGCGCGAAATTAAAACTTAAGCTCAACACAACCGCGATCAACGCGGAACGGCGACGGAATCCGATCATTTGCTCACCATTTTTTGTAAACGCCTTGTGAAAAAACCACCCATTCGCATGCGCGGCGATTCTCCAAGCCTTTCAATACCTTGCCTTGCGACTTATTCCAAGCCTTCCAGGCGGCTTCCAGATTGGGGTAATTGGTTTTCGCGGTGGGGTCGTTGATCATCTTAACCACCGAGGAACCGGCAAAGCCGTTGGCACCGGCGCCGATGTTGAAAGCCAGCATTACTAAGGCATCAAACTGGTGCTGTTCCAAGGAACTCGTAATCCTGCTACGAACCGCCGTGACAAACGGCGTGAGGTCCAGACCGAACAATGTACTCGCAGTAAACTCGGTGATGCCGTTTTTGTACAAATTCCATTCGGCGGCTTTGATCAAATGCCCGTAACCGACGGTTGCTCCCGCGACCCATGCGTTAATTTCCTTGCCGGTTTGGTCGTCGTATGGCTTTAAACGCAATGTTTCGATGTCTTTCAATAGCTTCAATCCGTCTCCGCTCAGGGCTAGTTCCTTGGCGGGGTTGGTGTCGCTTTGCAGCGAAATGCCACTCGAGCTCGACCTGCCGGCGGAGACTTCCGCGAACAAGCAGTGGTATCCAGTCGTGAGTATGTGCGGGCCGGGTAATGGGCTAAGCGACCGGCATAGCGTGCCTTGGTCGATATCGTTGTCGAACAATCCTTGTAACGGGCCTGGAATGCGGTAGCTCGCCATATCGAATTCTCATTGCAAAAAAGCGCGGCATACAAGCTGTCTGGAATGCGTGTTACCGGAGTATAGACCGGAATTGTTTCTCAGCAGGCATAGGGCCGATGCCGCAGTCCAAATTTTCCGGATAAAAAAACCGGTAGAGAGCCTAGCCCTCTACCGGTTTTTGCTCTACGGCCTTGGCTATTAGTGTACGTCTTTCCAGTATTCCTTCTTCAATAAGTACGCGAGTGCGATGAACATCAGCAGGAAGAACAGCACGAATTTACCCATTTGCTGGCGTTCCAATTGCACCGGCTCGCCGACGTAGACTAGGAAGTTAACCAAGTCGGTCACCATCTTGTCGAATTCCTTGGGCGACAACTGGCCGGGTTGCTCCAATTTGAGCTCGGTGATCACGTCGCGACCGTCGACCTTATGAACCACTGCGGTCTGCGTGCCTTGCAACTGCCAGAATACGTTGGGCATGCCGACATCCGGAAAGACCGAGTTGTTGACGCCTAGCGGCTTGTTTTTGTCGTTGTAAAAGCTTCGCAGATAGGTATATAGCCAGTCCGCGCCGCGTGAGCGGGCAATTAGCGACAGATCCGGCGGCGTAGTGCCAAACCACTTCTCGGCGTCGTGGGCATTCATCGCCGAATGCATCTGATCGTATATGCCGGCACCGAGCGGCGCGACGTTTTTCAGGATTTCGCTTTCATCCAGCTTTAAATCCATCGCGATGCGCTTGTAACGAATGTGCTTCGCGGAATGGCAGCCCAAGCAATAGGTGACGTAATACTTGGCGCCGCGTTCCAACGATGCGGTGTCGCTGAGATCGATGTCCGGACTATCCAGTTCGATTCCGCTACTGGCGTTAACGCAAAAAGGCAGCAAAAACAAAAGAGTGCAGAGTATCTTTTTCATGGCTTAGTCCAGGCTCTTTTTCAGGTTTTTGACAAAACGAATCAGCACGGCTTGAACGCCGGCCCAATTCGGCCTTTTCTTGGCGATGGTTCCTCCTAAATTGTCGGGAACATGATGAACTTCGACGACTTTGTCTATCAGTGCCAATACCGCTGGAATGCGGTCTTCCAGCGTTGGTTGCTCCGTCAGGCGCTCGGGCAGCGGTTTGGTCTTCTCCCAGCGGGTATATAACGGCATCAGAAGGAAGAAGCCGAAGTAGATCGCGGTCAGGAAGCGGGCTACCGTCGTCGCTGTCGGCGTGGCCGGTTGGGTGCCCAAATAGCCCAAGCCGATGAAGCTGACGACGAACAGCAACAGCGCTTTCTTGAACATGCCGCCGCGATAGCGGATGGATTTGACCGGGCTGCGATCCAGCCAAGGCAGCATGAACAGCACTACGATCGCGCCGCCCATCGCGATGACGCCGGCGAACTTGTCGGGAACCGCGCGTAAAATCGCGTAGAACGGCGTGAAGTACCAGACAGGCGCGATGTGTTCCGGGGTCTTCAGCGGATCGGCCGGGATAAAGTTGGCGTGCTCCAAAAAGAATCCGCCCATTTCCGGCATATAAAAAATTACCGTCGCGAAAAAGAACATGAACACGCCGACGCCGACGATGTCTTTGACGGTGTAGTACGGGTGGAAGGGAATGCCGTCAATCGGATGTTCTTTCCAGTTCAGATTTTCCTTGATTTCGATGCCGTCCGGATTGTTCGAACCTACTTCGTGCAGTGCGACGATGTGCAGGAATACCAGAATCAGCAAAACCAGCGGTACCGCGATGACGTGGAACGCGAAGAAGCGGTTCAAGGTAGCGTCGGAAACCACGTAGTCGCCGCGGATCCACAGCGACAATTCGTCGCCCACTACCGGTATCGCGCTAAACAACGAGATGATCACCTGCGCGCCCCAGTAGGACATTTGGCCCCAAGGCAGTAGATAGCCCATGAAAGCTTCGGCCATCAAGCACACGAAGATCAGCATGCCGAAAATCCAAATCAGCTCGCGCGGTTGCTTAAACGAGCCGTACATCAGGCCGCGGAACATGTGCAGATAGACGACGATGAAGAAGGCCGAGGCACCGGTGGAATGCATGTAACGCACCAGCCATCCCCAGTTGACGTCGCGCATGATGTATTCGACCGAGTCGAAGGCCAGTTTGGCATCCGGTTTGTAATTCATTGTCAGCAGAATGCCGGTTATGAACTGGTTGACGAGTACGAACAGCGCCAGCGAGCCGAAGAAATACCAGATGTTGAAATTTTTCGGCGCGTAGTAATGCGCCATGTGTTCGTTCCACAAATCGGAGAGTGGAAAACGCTCCAGCAGCCAGTCGCTGCATTGATTCATTTTTTGCTTCATGCTGATTTCGCCTCGTTGTCTTCGCCGATCATGATCAGGCTGTCGGTCACATAACGGTAGGGTGGAATCTCGAGATTGGTCGGAGCCGGCACGCCGCGATAGACGCGGCCGGCTAAATCGAACCAGGAGCCGTGGCAAGGGCAGAAAAATCCGCCTTTCCAATCGGGGCCGAGATCGTTAGGGGCGATTTCCGGGCGAAACGTGGGCGAGCAGCCCAGATGGGTACACAGGCCGACCGCGACGAAAATTTCAGGTTTCAGCGCGCGCAACGAGTTTTTGGCGTAATCAGGTTGATGGGATTCGTTGGAGACAGGGTCTGCGAGTTTGCTGTCCAAAGTCGTCAGCGTAGATAAAACCTCCGGGGTTCGATTCAAAACCCAAACGGGTTTGCCGCGCCAAGCGACGCGGATCAATTGGCCGGACTCCATTTTGCTGATATCGACCTCGACCGGCGCGCCGGCGGCCATGGCCTTGGCGCTCGGCTGCATTTGCGAGAGAAAGGGAACGGCCAGATAGCCGGCCCCCACGGCTCCGACCACCGACAAAGCCGAGGTCAGAAACTGGCGTTTTGAATGATCGACGCCTTCTTGGTTCATAGGTAACACTCCTGCGTGATGTGCGGTGTATCGGGCAATACACCGATTATTATAGTTTTTGGCAAATATACCTTACTGGCCCGGATTAATGAAATGGTTCTTGGGCTGGCGGCCGCGCCTGGCGTGGGTTGCTGGCGGTTTTGGCCCAAACGGGGAGCTGGCGCCTTCAGCGCGGTAATTCGGCCAGAGCAGCGGCCAGCGCGTTCAGAAAACTCTGGTTTTCTTCGGGTTTGCCTATCGTGACCCGTAGGCAGTCGCTTAGCACGCCGCCTTGGCCGGACAGATTCTTGATTAAAATTCCGCGGGCTTTCAGTCCGGCGAACAATTGGTCGGCTGTGCCAACAGGTGTGCGAAACAGGATGAAATTGGCCGAGCTGGGATAGACGGTCAGCGTCGGCCAGGCTTTTAAGGCCTTGGCCATTGCAGTTCGCTCGGCACGGATGGCTTGGGTTTGTTGCGCGAGGAAATCGCCGTGTTCCAACGCGAAGCCGACCGTCGCTTGGGTCAGGCTATTAATGTTGTAGGGCAGGCGAACTTTGTCGAGTTCGGCGACGATCTCGGCCGGGCCGGCCAAATAGCCCAGACGCAAACCCGCCAGACCGAGTTTGGAGACGGTACGCATCACTAGCAGATTGGGATAATTCCCTAATTCGCCGACGAAGCTGGCGTCGGCGAACGGCGCGTAAGCCTCGTCAACGACAACCAATCCCGGCGCCGCGGCGATGATGGTTTTGATGGCTTGGGCGTCGAACAGATTGCCGGTTGGGTTGTTCGGATAGGCTATGAAAATCGTCGCCGGCCGGTTGTCGGCGATGGCTGCCAGCATCGCGGACAAGTCCAACGCGAAATCGGTCGCCAGCGGTACGCCGACATAATTTAGTCCCAGGCTACGGGCGATTTGTCGGTACATCACAAAGCCGGGTTCCGGAGCCAGTACCGTGGCATCGGCGGATAGCGCCATCAGCAGAATCTGGATGATTTCGTCCGAACCGTTCCCGAGCAATAGCGCGGCATGATCCGGAATCGCGTTCGCGCGTCTTAATTGTTCGCACAAGGCGGAACCGGTCGGGTCCGGATAGCGGTTGATCGGGCAGGCTTTCAACGATTCCAACCAGCGTTGCTGAATGTGTTCCGGCCAGGTGTACGGATTTTCCATCGCGTCGAGTTTGATCAAGTTGCGGGCATCGGCGACATGATAGGCCGACATGGCGAGAACTTCGGGGCGGAACAGCTTGGTAAGCGCGTGGTTAGGCATGGTGTCGAAATCGGCGAAATCGGAATGGGCGGCGAGGTACTAGGTCCGGTCAATCGGACGGCCGCAGGCAAATTGGGCCGATTCTACCAAAGCGGAGAGCGAAAGCCTAACCTCGGAAAACCGGCGGTCCAGCGTCCCCGTTGACGCACATCGCTCGCTTCGGCGCGAGATCGATGCCGCGCGGATTCTAACACCGCTGGCGATAAGCAGGCAAAGCCCGGCCGCACCCTTCACGGAGTTCCAGAAGGCATGCGCGCAAATGGCCGAAAGCGAACGCCTCCATGCACAAATTCGAACACCGACTACATTTTTAGGCTTAGTTCTAAAGTAGCAAGTCGAGGCTCCGTCGTGCACAAACAAACCCACATTAGCTATCTCGACACGATTCGCGGCTTGGCGGCGTTGACCGTGGTCAGCGAGCATTATGTGATTGCTTATGGCTTGCCCTGTCAAACACCGTTATGCGAACAAATTTTGGATTTTTCGCCGTTGCATTTTTGGTGGGAAGGTTCCGCGGCGGTGTCGATGTTCTTCGTGTTGAGCGGTCTGGTGCTTTCCCTAAAGTACTTCCAGCATGGCCACATGCCGGACTTGACGCGCTTCGATTTGACACGGTTTTTGATCGGTCGAGTGTTTCGAATTTGGTTTCCTTACCTATTGGTGTTGGGGCTCAGCGCCGGATTGTTCAATCATACCTTCGGTCGCCCGGTACCGGTTACCGCGCTGGCGCCGACCGACTGGATCGTAAATATGTGGCATAAATTTCCGTTGGATGCGTCGGCGATGGTCAGGGAGGGCTTTTTGCTGAATATGCCGGATCTTATCGTGCTGTTGCCGCAATCCTGGACCCTGGGCGTCGAGTTGGTGTTGTCCCTGTTACTGCCGGTTGGCTTGCTGCTGGTCGATCGTGGCACGTCCTGGGTAGTCTTTTTCAGCGTGTTGGCCATTGCTTTGTTGGGCGTATCGGCCTTTTTGCTGCATTTTTTGTTGGGTTTGACCATTGCCCGCTATCTGCCTACGATCAAAGCCTATCTGGTCGGATCTCCGGCGCTACGGCGTTTCTTGTTAGGCGTAGGGGTTTTGTTTTATACCGGAGCAACTTTGCTACCCAAGCCGTGGATAGAGTGGAGCGACGGTCAATTGGTGTGGTTGGGAACCGGTCTGGGTGCCGGCATGATCTTGCTGTTCGTGCTTGCGTCGGTCCGCGTGCAGGCTATTTTGTCGAAGGCCTCGCTGCGGCAAATCGGCAAGGTTTCCTACAGCACCTACCTGATTCACATGGCGGTCCTGATATGTCTGACCCCTTACGTTTTGATGGGTCTGCAAGCGTTTAGCGAGAGCCGCCTGTTCTTGTGGTTGGGGGGATGGTTGCTGACGATGTTGATCGTGCAAGGCTTGGCCTTGCTTTGTTATCGTCTTGTGGAGATCCCCAGTATCGTGGTCGGTCGTTGGTTGGCGGACCGCGTCGTGCTCGCAAGACACTGATCGCACCTCGGGCAATTGGAGCTTAGGAAGGCCGGAACGTCGCCTGGGTTGGTTTGACTCGGTCCGGTGTTTTACGAAAAACACTGAGGCGAACGGGCCGTCGATGGCAAGCGGCTCTGCCTCGGGTACTATGTTAACTATCATCGTAACCATTCAGCGCGACCATGTCTCTACTCAGATCGTTGCACACCGATATTGATGCCCGAGTTGCCGCGACCCGTACCGCGTATTCCGGTTGGCTGTGTCGGCGTGGTTGCGAAGGATGCTGCCACAGGCTGGCGGACATCCCCAAAATCAGCCGTGCCGAGTGGGAGCTGCTGGCCGAAGGGCTAGCGTTGTTGCCGCCGGACGTGATGCGGACGGTGGGTCAAGAGATCGTTGATCTTGCTAAACAAGTCAATCTTCCGTTAGTTTGCCCGCTACTCGATCGCTCAACCGGCAGTTGCCGGGTTTACCTTCAGCGCCCGGTCGCCTGCCGCACTTACGGCTACTATGTACAACGCGACAAAGGTTTGTACTGCAATGATATCCAAGCTCAAGCCGACAGCGGCGTTTTAAACGATGTGGTTTGGGGTAATCACGATGTGATCGATAGAAGGCTCGACGCGATGGGTGCGGCCAAGGCGTTAACGGAGTGGTTTCAAGAGTCGTTGCTCGCCGAGAATTCTGGATGATGTTTGAGTTGTGTCTGTCGCTGGGATGTAACTCCTGCTGATTTGACGAAGCATTTGCGTGCGTTTCGAGGGTAATTAAGCAACTTCATGAGCTCTGTGCCGACCTTTCTTCGGCGAATCTCAACCGGTCCTGGTCTTGGACTCCAGCCGGCCATTCGAGCGGTCGACCATCTATTGCGGTCACTTAAAGGAACTTTCCCCAGTCTTGCATTGACTTAAGCTCGAGGACTCATGGAAAATAACCCGTTTAAATCTAATATCCGCCGGCGAACTCCGCAAATGCCCAGCAGCGCAAGCCCCGAAAACCATATCGTTTCCGTCAGCAACTTGAGCTTTGCCAGGGGCACTAGAAAAATTTTCGACGGCGTCGATCTGTCCATACAGCGCGGCAAAATCACTGCGATCATGGGGCCAAGTGGCACCGGTAAAACCACTTTGCTGAAACTGATCGGCGGCCAACTGGCGCCGGACCGGGGTCAAATTCTGGTCGATGGTCAAAACGTGCATCGCCTGAAAACCCGCGAGCTTTACGAATTGCGCAAGCGGATGGGCATGCTGTTTCAAAGCGGTGCCTTGCTGACCGACATGAACGTTTACGATAACGTGGCGTTTCCGTTGCGCGAGCACACTCATCTGCCGGAATCCATGATACGTACGCTGGTGCTGATGAAGTTGCATGCGGTCGGCTTGCGCGGTGCTCACCGTCTGATGCCCAACGAATTATCGGGCGGCATGGCGCGCCGGGTGGCTCTGGCTCGGGCCATCGCCCTCGATCCGTTGATGATTATGTACGACGAACCGTTTACCGGCCAGGACCCGATTTCGATGGGCGCATTAGTGCATTTGATCAAGTCGCTGAACGTGACATTGGGATTGACCAGCATCATCGTATCGCACGACGTGCAGGAAACCGCCGCGATCGCTGATTACATCTACGTCTTGTCGGAAGGCAAAATCGTCGGCCAGGGCACGCCGCAACAGTTGCGACAGTCGGACTCGGCTTGGGTGCAACAGTTTATGCACGGCGACGCGGACGGTCCGGTACACTTCCACTACCCAGCGCCCGATTACCTGGACGACCTGCTGGCCGGCAAAACTACCTTGTAATTAGCGATGCTAGAATTTTTGCAAAACCTGGGCAAAACCACCCGCGACAGCTTTGCCAAGCTCGGTCGCGGCGCGTTTTTCCTGTCCCATACCTTGACCGGCATCGGCGACGTGTTGCCGCGTCCCAATTTGCTGCTCAAACAACTGTATTCGGTCGGCGTTTTGTCCTTCCTAATCATCACCATTTCCGGTCTGTTCGTCGGCATGGTGCTCGGCTTGCAAGGCTTTAACATTCTGTCCGACTTCGGCGCCGAGGAATCGCTGGGCGTGATGGTCGCCGCGTCGCTGGTTCGAGAGTTGGGGCCGGTGGTGTCCGCTCTGTTGTTCGCCGGCCGCGCCGGTTCGGCGCTGACCGCCGAGATCGGTCTGATGAAGGCTACGGAACAACTGTCCGGCATGGAAATGATGGCGGTCGACCCGATCAAGCGCATCATTTCGCCGCGCTTTCTAGCCGGCTTCCTGTCGATGCCGCTGTTGGCGGCTTTGTTCAGCGCGATCGGCGTGATGGGCGGCCATCTGGTTGGCGTCGGCATGCTTGGCGTGGACGACGGCGCGTTTTGGGCGCAGATGCAAGCCAGCATCGATTTTCAGGAAGACATCGTCAACGGTGTCATCAAAAGCGTGGTATTCGGCTTCGTGGTGTCGTGGATTGCGCTATTCGAAGGTTACGACGCTATCCCAACTTCGGAGGGCGTGAGCCGCGCCACCACCCGTACCGTGGTCAACTCGGCGTTCTCGGTACTGGCTCTCGATTTCATACTAACCGCACTGATGTTTGGAGACATTTAACATGCAGCATTCCAAGACACAGGACACCTTGGTCGGCCTGTTCGTCGCTTGCGGCATTGCCGCGCTGTTTTACATGGCCTTGCAGGTCAGCAACCTGGGCACGTATACCAGCGACGACAGCTATACCGTGATTGCCCGCTTTCAAAACTCCGGTGGTCTGAAAGTCAAGTCGCCGGTGTCCATCGCTGGGGTCCGCATCGGCAGGGTGTCGGCGATTACGTTGGACCACGAAAGCCACGAGTCTGTCGTGGAAATGCGCATAGAAGCCAAGTACGACAATCTGCCCGAAGATTCCGGCGCCAGTATTTATACGGCGGGACTGCTAGGCGAGCAGTACATCAATATCGATCCGGGTTCGTCGGACAGTTTTTTAAAGGACAAGAGTAAGCTCGATATCACCAGCTCGGCCATCGTATTGGAGGAAATGATCAGTAAATTCATGATGAATAAGGCGGAAGGCAAGTAATGGCCGTATTGACGCTGAGCGAACTGGCCCCCGGTCACTACGCCGTCACCGGCAATTTGACCTTTGCCAGCATCGACAGACAATCCCTGAAATCGTTTAAGTTCCTGAAAGGCATGGACAGTATCTGCATCGACCTGGCTCAAGTCGGTACCACCGACAGTGCCGGTTTGGCTTTGATGATCGAATGGATCAAGCAGAGCCGGGCCAGCCGGGTGCGCCTGACTTTCAAAAACGTGCCGGCGCAACTGCTGGCGCTCGCCAAACTCAGCGGTTTCGACGAAACCGAATATTTTGCCAACCGCGGCTGATCGCGCCGCTAAACCATCGCATACACCCATGGATAAATTGTTAATAACCGGCGGTAAACCGCTGACCGGCGAACTGAGAATCTCCGGCGCCAAGAACGCCGCTTTGCCGATTCTAGCCGCCACCTTGCTGTCCGAAGTGCCGGTCAGCGTCGGCAACATTCCGCATTTGCACGACATCACCACCACAATGGAATTGCTGGGGCAAATGGGCGTCGGCTTGACCGTCGATGAGAAAATGAACATCGAAGTCGATTCCAGCACCATTCATAAGTACGAAGCGCCCTACGAATTGGTAAAAACCATGCGCGCGTCGATCCTGGTACTGGGCCCCTTGCTGGCTCGCTTCGGCGAGGCTTACGTGTCATTGCCGGGCGGTTGCGCGATCGGTACTCGGCCAGTCGATATTCACATCGATTCGCTGATCAAAATGGGCGCGGACATTACTGTCGAATCCGGTTACATCCACGCCAAAGCCAAGCGCCTGCAAGGCTGCAGGCTGGTACTGGACAAAATCACCGTGACCGGTACCGAAAATATTCTGATGGCCGCCACGTTGGCGGAAGGCGTGACGATTATTGAAAACGCTGCCAAGGAACCGGAAGTCACCGATCTGGCACACTTTCTCAATAAGATGGGCGCCAAAATTACCGGCATAGGCACTGATATTCTGACTGTCGAAGGTGTCGAGAAACTCGGTGTGGTCGGCCTGCATTACGACATTCTGCCGGATCGTATCGAAACCGGCACTTATCTGGTGGCCGGCGCGATCAGTCGCGGTCGGGTCAAATTGAAAAATACCGATCCGACCATTTTGGACGCGGTATTGGTCAAACTTAAGGAAGCCGGCGCCGACATCACCTGCGGCGAGAATTGGATCGAACTGGACATGCACGGCAAGCGACCCAAGGCGGTCACGGTGCGTACCGCGCCCTACCCGGCCTTCCCGACCGACATGCAAGCCCAGTTCACCGCGCTGAATTCGGTGGCCGAAGGCGTGGGCTTGATCACCGAGACCGTGTTCGAAAACCGCTTCATGCACGTCCAGGAATTGCAGCGCATGGGGGCGCAAATCAAATTGGAGTCCAATACCGCGATCTGTACCGGCATCGAACAAATGAAGGCCGCGCCGGTGATGGCGACAGATTTGCGGGCCTCGGCCAGCTTGGTTTTGGCCGGTTTGGCCGCCGAGGGTGAAACGCTGGTGGATCGGATCTATCATATCGACCGCGGCTACGACCACATTGAGGAAAAGCTGGCGCAACTGGGCGCCACCATTCGCCGCGTTCCCAACTAACCAAGACATCCGCCATGCTGACCATCGCCGTATCCAAGGGCCGAATTTACGAAGAAGCCTTGCCGTTTTTGGAACAAGCCGGTATCACGCCGACCGACGATCCTGACAAAAGTCGCAAGCTGATTTTGCAAACCACCCGGTCCGACGTGCAATTGGTGATCATCCGCGCCACCGACGTGCCGACCTTCGTTGAATACGGCGCGGCGGATCTAGGCATTGCCGGCAAGGACGTGTTGCTGGAGCACGGCGCGGAAAGCCTGTACGAGCCGTTGGATTTAGGTATCGCCGGCTGCCGGCTGATGACCGCCGCGCCGGTCGGGGCCCCGGCCTTGAAGGCTAACTTGCGGGTGGCGACCAAATATGTCAAAACCGCCCGACGTTATTACGCCGACTTAGGGGTGCAAGCCGAAATCATTAAGCTCTACGGCTCGATGGAGCTGGCGCCGCTGGTAGGTTTGGCCGATTGCATAGTCGATCTGGTCGATACCGGGAATACGTTGAAAGCTAACGGTTTGGAGCCGCGCGAATTGATCGCTAACATCACCTCGCGGTTGGTGGTCAACAAGGCCGCGATGAAAATGAAACATCAGGCTATCCAGGCGTTAATCGACCAGTTCGAAACCACCTTAGCGCGGAGGTCCGCATGACCGCGATCAAGATGCTCAGACTCGACGGCAACGTCGCCGACTTTGAAAAACGCCTGCAAGCCCGTTTGGCTTGGGACGCCAGTGAAGACCTGGAGATCCACAAGCGCGTGTTGGACATTATCGGCGATGTCCGCAACCGCGGAGATCGGGCGTTAATAGACTACACCAACCGCTTCGACCGAACCGCCTTTAAATCCGGTGCGGAACTGGAGCTGTCCAGCGGCGAGCTGAAACTAGCTTGGGACACGCTGCCCAGCGCTCAAGCCATCGCCTTGCAAACCGCCGCCGACCGGGTAAGCGCCTACGCCGAGCATCAGAAGCTGCAATCCTGGCAATTCACCGAACTCGACGGCACGTTGTTGGGCCAAAAGGTCACTCCACTGGATAGGGCTGGTCTGTACGTGCCGGGCGGCAAGGCGGCGTATCCGTCGTCGGTATTGATGAACGCGATACCGGCCAAAGTGGCAGGCGTCGGCGAACTGGTCATGGTGGTGCCGACACCGGGCGGCGAAACTAATCCGTTGGTGCTGGCAGCCGCTTACGTGGCAAGGGTCGACCGGGTGTTCACGATCGGCGGCGCTCAAGCCGTCGCCGCACTGGCCTACGGCACCGAAACCGTGCCGGCCGTCGATAAGATCGTCGGCCCCGGCAATATTTACGTCGCGACCGCAAAAAAACTAGTGTTTGGCCAGGTCGGCATCGACATGATTGCCGGACCTTCCGAGATTTTGATCATTTGCGACGGTCAGACTAATCCGGATTGGATTGCGATGGATCTGTTTTCTCAAGCCGAGCACGACGAAAACGCCCAAGCCATTCTGATTAGTCAGGATGCGGTTTTTCTAGATAAGGTTGAAGCCAGCATTAACCAACTATTGCCGACGATGGAGCGGGCCGACATTATCCGTGCTTCCTTGACCGGTCGCGGCGCCTTCATCAAAGTCGCCGACTTGGCTCAAGCGGCCGAGGTTGCCAATCGCATCGCGCCGGAACATCTGGAGTTGTCGGTCGAAAACCCGGAGGCGCTGGCCGATAACATCCGTAACGCCGGGGCGATCTTCATGGGCCGCTACACCGCGGAAGCACTGGGTGACTATTGCGCCGGGCCTAATCACGTATTACCCACTTCGAGCACTGCCCGTTACTCGTCGCCGCTAGGCGTTTACGACTTCCAAAAGCGCAGCAGCCTGATCAACTGTTCCGCCGCCGGCGCGCACAATTTAGGCAAGATTGCGTCCGTGCTGGCGCGCGGGGAAAGTTTGACGGCACACGCGAGGTCGGCGGAGTTTAGGGTTTGATCCGGCGGTTGACACTCCGCACAGGGTCATTTTGCGGGTAATTCCATTGCATTGTTCCGTGCGTTCGGCGGTAGCAGGTTGCGTGGCTTGCGATTACGTCGTATCATAAGCGGCTGTCTATCAAGTTAAGTGGCCCCAAGCGGGTATGTGAGCGCTATGAAACCAGAAATCCACCCTCAATATAAACAAATTACAGTGACCTGCGGTTGCGGCAACACGTTCGAAACCGGTTCGGTTTTGGGTAATGACCTGCATATCGAGGTCTGTTCGTCTTGCCACCCTTTTTACACCGGCAAACAACGTGTCGTTGATACTTCTGGCCGGGTAGATAAGTTCCGTAAAAAATTCGGTAAGTAATTTGTTGTGTCCCTCGAGCCTCGGTAAGCGTTATTTGTACGCTTGCCGACGGTTCGCTGATGTTTGGCTGGGTTTTCCGCCGCCCTCTTTCAGTTAAAACAGCGCTTCTTCCGGGGTGAAGTCCTCAAACTCAGGTTCAAGCTTGGGTGTGGACATCGCGGTTGGCGCGGTTTCCTTCGCGAAATATTCCCAAATCCCGCCTTTTTGGTCTTGCGGTAACAGTAAGCCGTCCGAAGGATTGATGTAGGCTTGGACGATGCCTTCCGGTACCGTTAGCGGTTTTTCCGGAAAATGGTGCTGTATCGCTTTCATGAATTTTATCCACATCGGCAGTGCCGCTTTGCCGCCGGTTTCGCCGTGTCCAAGCGGCGCGGAGTTATCGAATCCAATCCATGCGGAGGCAACGATGCCGGTCGCAAAGCCATTAAACCAAGCGTCTCGTTGCGCGTTGGTTGTGCCGGTCTTACCCGCTAAATCTGCCCGGTTCAGTTGCTTGGCTTGAGTGGCGGTGCCGCGCTGTACCACGTCGCGTAGCAGGCTGGTCATCAAAAAATTGGTTTTCTCGGAAATAACTCGCGCGGCCATGTTCGGCCGGATTTCGCCGGTCGTCGCGCAGTCCTGGCAGGCCGTCGCCGGTTTCGCGGAGTATATCAGTCGATTCTCGCGATCTTCGATGCGTTCGATTAAATAAGGTTGAATCGAAAACCCGCCGTTGGCGAACACTGAATAGGCGGCCGCCATCTTTAGCGGTGACGCCGAGCCGCTACCCAGCGCGAGCGAAAACGTGGTCGGCAGTTGGTCCTTGTCGAATCCGAAGCGTTGGGCGGTATCGATAGCGTGAGGGATGCCGACTTCTTGCAACAAGCGTATCGAAACCAGATTGATCGATTCCCTTAGCGCCACTCGCAATGAGGTTGGCCCCAAATACCGGCGATTGTAGTTTTCAGGGCGCCAGTCGTTTTCCTGAGAGGGGTCTTCTATGACGATGGGAGCGTCGTTGATGATACTGGCCAGGGTGTAACCTTTTTCCAGCGCGGCTGTGTAGATGATGGGCTTGAAGCCCGAGCCGGGTTGTCGTTTGGATTGGGTCGCCCGGTTATACTTGCTGTGGTAAAAATCGAAGCCGCCGGCCAGGGCCAAAATAGCACCGTCATCGGGGTTCAAGGCTACGAACGCGCCTTCCACGGTGGGGATTTGGGTCAACGCCCAGCTTTGGTTTTCGAGTTGTCTGACCCAGATCAAGTCGTTGGTTTTAATAATGTCGCGGCTTTCCCGTGCAGTTTTTGCCGATGCCTTTGCCCAATTCACAGATTCCCAAGCCAGTTCGATATTGGTGCCATCGTGGAGCTTGGCCGCAACGCCGCTGTCAGTCAGACCGGTAACGATGGCTCGATGCGCGTCGCCGACCAGGGTGTCGCCGTCGCTCTGGCCATTTATATGAGGAGCATTCCGATAGCCGTGACGTTCTTCGTACTCATGTAGCGTCGCTTGCAGGGCGCGATCAGCGGCAAGCTGAAATTCTTGGGTGATAGTCGTGTAAATTTTCAATCCTTGCGTGTAGGCATCTTCACCGTATTTGGCCATGATATCCTGCCTAGCCATTTCCGCGGCGTAGGGGGCCTGCATTGCGATGCCTGACGGTTGTTGGGCGGCGTCATCGCTCGTGCTTAGCGCCGCATCGTAGGCGCGCTGGCCGATATACCCAAGTTCCAGCATCCGTCTGAGTACGTAATTGCGACGCTGCAGCGCACGTTCCGGGTTCGTTAGCGGGTTATAAATTGACGGAGCCTTGGGAAGGCCGGCGATCATGGCCTGTTGCGCTAGCGTGAGCTGGTTTAGTTCCTTGCCGTAGTAGGTTTGCGCCGCGGCCGCCAGGCCATACGCGCGTTGCCCCATGTAAATTTTGTTTAAATACAGCTCGAGTATCTGATCTTTTGAATAGCGCTGTTCGATCTTTAGCGCCAGCATGATTTCCTTTAACTTGCGTAGGTAAGTCTTCTCATTACTCAGCAGGAAGTTTCTGGCGACCTGCATCGTAATCGTACTGCCGCCTTGACGCTTTTGTCCGGTCGAAATCAAGCGATTCGCGGCCCTGGCCAAGCCTTTGAAATCCACGCCGCCATGCTTGTAAAACCGGTCGTCTTCAGCGGCGATGAACGCCTGTAATTGGCGTTGAGGGACTTCGGCGATTTCGATAGGGATGCGGCGCTTTTCGCCGAATTGGCCGATCAACAAGCCCTCGCGGCTGTAGATGCTGATTGGTGTTTGATATTGGACGTTATCGAGCAGGGATATGTCAGGCAATTCTTTATCAAGCTCCAATAGGAAGTAGTAGCAGGCTACCGCCAGGGTGCCGACGAACGTGAAGATGACCAACATCAGCCATTTGAACAAGGTTTTGAGCAATGACTTCGGTTTGGGGGGCTTTTTTAACGGCACTGGCGGCGGGGCGTTTGGAGTTTACCGGAAATCGGCAAATATCAGCGTATAAGATCTCAGGAACAACTTAAAGTATGTTCTATAACTTGCTGTCATAAATGTGTGAAAATCAAAAAATCTAACTATACTTCGGCTTTAAACGGGTGGCGCTTTGCGGCGCTGCTCCCGAATTGACTTTCAATGTTTGGTAAGGGTTTGTTCATGAGCTGGTTTAGCAGTGGTCAATCGGCTGTGCTCGGTGTGGATATTAGCACCGCGGCGGTAAAATTGTTGGAGTTAAGCCGGGTGGGCGCGCGTTACAAAGTCGAGAGCTATGCGGTGGCGCCTTTGCCGCAAGACGCTATCGTCGATAAGAACATTACTAACGTAGAGCAAATCGGCAGTGTGATCAAGACCGCCGTCAAGCAATCCGGAACCCGTGCCAAGCACGCTTGCGTGGCGGTGGCCGGTTCGTCGGTGATGACTAAAATCATTTCCATGCCGGCGTCGTTGTCGGAGGCGGAAATGGAAGAGCAAATCATGGTCGAGGCCGATCAGTACATTCCGTATTCCTTGGACGAGGTTAATCTCGATTTCGAAGTGCAGGGCGCTACCAAGGCCAACCCGCAAATGGTCGATGTGTTGTTAGCGGCGTCCAGACGTGAAAATATCGAAGACCGAGTGGCGGCCTTGGCTTACGCCGGGCTAAAGGCGGTCGTTGTCGATGTCGAGGCTTTTGCGATGGAAAACGCTTTCAAATTGTTGGCCGATCAATTGCCGGAGGCTGTCGAACACAAGACGGTTGCGATTGCCGATATCGGCGCCACGATGACCTCGCTGAATATTCTGCATGACGGCAAGACCGTCTATACCCGGGAGCAAGGCTTTGGCGGCAAACAGTTAACCGAGGAAATACAGCGTCGCTACGGCTTGTCTTACGAAGAGGCGGGGTTGGCGAAAAAGCACGGTGGCTTGCCGGACAACTACGTCAGCGATGTGCTGGAACCTTTCAAAAAAGCCATGCTGCAACAAATTGCCAGATCGTTACAGTTTTTTGTGTCTTCCAGCGCGAACCGGGATGTCGATGCGTTGATCTTGGCTGGCGGTTGCGCCTCGATAGCCGGTTTGGACAAATTGGTGGAACGTGATTTGGGCATCGCTTCCTATATCGCCAACCCCTTCATCAACATGGCTCTGTCCAACAAGGTTAAGCCGCAGAGCCTGAATAACGATACTCCGGCGATGATGATCGCTTGCGGTTTGGCGCTGAGGAGCTTCGACTGATGGCGAAAATCAATTTACTGCCCTGGCGGGAAGAATTAAGGAAAAAGAAGCAGCAAGAGTTCGTCGCCGGTATCGGCGCGGGTGTGGCGGCGGCGTGCGTTATTTTGGGTTTGGTTTACCTCTATATCGAAGGATTGAAGGAATACCAAACCCGCCGCAATACTTTGTTGCAGAACGAGATCGCGATTTTGGATAAGCGGATTCAGGAGATCAAGGACATTGAAGACAAGAAAAACAAACTGTTGACCAAAATCGAAGTGATTCAAAAATTGCAAGAAAGTCGGCCGGAAGTGGTGCATTTGTTTGACGAGCTGGCCAGGACGACGCCGGAAGGGATCAATCTGAGTAAATTCAGTCAGGCCGGCAGCGATTTGACGTTGGTTGGCAAGGCGGAATCGAACGCCAGGGTCTCGGCCTATATGCGGGCTATCGACAATTCGCAATGGATCAATAGCTCGGTACTCACCGTGATTAAAGGTGAAGGCAAATCCGGCGGACAAATGAACGACTTCACGTTGACGGCAAAGCAAGGCCGAAAAACCGACAAGCCGGCGGGAGGTGCGGGCAAATGAATCTTTCCGAAATCAATTGGGATGTCAACGCGGCTGGAACTTGGCCAACGCCGTTAAAAGCGATTGCTATTCTGCTGATCGCGTTGGTCACCGGCGGTATCGGCGTGTATTTGTTGACGGTACCGCAACTGGAGGAGCTTGATACGCTTGAGAAGCAGGAAGAAAGTCTGAAAACCGCATTCGAAGCTAAGCAAAAAAAGGCTGCGAATTTGCAGGATTATCGGGATCAGCTGGATCAGATCGAAGCATCGTTGGGCGAGATGCTCAAGCAAATGCCCACCAAAGCGGAGGTTGCCAGTTTGTTGGTGGATATTTCGCAGACCGGTTTGGCTAGTGGTTTGGAGTTCAAGTTGTTTCAACCAAGCGGCGAGATTAACCGCGAGTTCTATTCCGAGCTTCCCATTGCGATACAGGTTGTCGGCAAATACGAGGAGTTGGGGTTGTTTGTTAGCGGGTTGGCATCGTTGCCCCGGATTGTCACCGTTCATGACGTGGTGATGACGCCGCTCGGCAAGGACGGCATGATGACGATGAATGCGACGATCAAGACCTACAACGAAGGCGAGAGCGCTAGTAAGGGTCAACCCGCCAAACGACGGAGAGGCTGATGATGGGAAATCGGACGGCAAGGCCGAAATGGTCTGGCGCCTGTTTAGCGGGCATGACGCTACTGATGCTGGCGGGCTGCGATAACGACGACTTCAGTGATTTGAACAAATACATTCAAGAAATCAAAGCCAGGCCCAAGGGGGCTATTGAGCCGCTGCCGGAAATCAAAGTGGTCGAATCCTTTATTTTTAAACCGGATGGACTGCGTGATCCGTTCCAGCCGATTGAGCGTAAGGACAGCGAAGACAGTATCGATGTGTCCGGAGTTACCGGCGTCAAACCCGATGTCGAGCGGCGGAAGGAAGAGTTGGAAGCCTATCCGCTGGATTCTTTGCGGATGGTGGGTACCTTGCGCGACCCCAAAGGATTGTGGGGGTTAGTCCGGGCTCGCGACGGCACGATACATCGGGTTCAGGTGGGCAATCACCTGGGGCAAAATTACGGCAAGATCATTCGTATTCTCGAAGACAAGATTGAATTGATGGAAATTGTTCCGGATAAGCCGGGTACGTGGCGCGAACAACCGACTTCATTAGCGCTGGCTGGCGACAAAGGGTTATAAACATGGCGAAATTACGAAACACCTTAGAATCTCAATCCGCCGGCACGAGGCTCCTATGGCCGCTGTTGCTGCTCTTGTTGTCGAGCGTGTCCTTGGCGAAAGCCGAAGATGCCGCTATCAACAACCTTGAGTTTTCGACGCTAGCGGGGAATCAGGTGCAGATTCAATTGGATATGGTCGGAGAGGTTGTGACGCCGAAAATATTCGAAACCGATAATCCGAGTCGGATTGCGCTGGATTTCGCCGGGGTCAAGAGTAATTTGGCCAAGAAAAGCTTTCCAATCAATCAAGGCGCGGTGGGTACGGTCTACGCGGTAGAGGCTTCGGGAAGGACGCGCGTCGTGGTTAATCTGCTGGAGAAGGTGCCCTATGAAATCAAGGCGGAAGCAGGCAAATTCTATTTGGTCTTAAAGTCGGCCGCCACCGTGGCGTCGGTCAGTCAGGTATCGCCGCTAAAGCAAGCTGCCAAGGATTCGGTCGTCAGCAAATTTTTGCCTGAACAGACGATAAAGACTATCGATTTTAGGCGCGGCCCCAATGGCGAGGGGCGCTTGTTGTTGGGGCTGTCGAACGCGAACACGGTGGTCGATACCAAACAGAATGCTGGCAAGGTGGTTCTCAACTTTTTGAACACCAAGCTGCCGGACGCATTGACCAAGAATTTCGATGTCTCCGATTTTGCCACTCCGGTGCAAAAGATCGAGGCCTTGCCCAAGGGCGAAAATGTGAGGCTGACGATTACCCCGAATAATGAAAATTACGAATATTCGTCCTATCAAGCGGACAACCTGCTGACGGTCGAGTTCCGGCCATTGACGCCCGCCGAGAAAGAGGCGCAGCAAAAGGAAAAATTTCCTTATATCGGCAATAAGTTGTCTTTAAATTTTCAGGACATTGAAGTCAGGTCCGTATTGCAAATTCTGGCCGATTTCACCGAACTCAATATTATTGCCGCTGACTCGGTAGCCGGCAACGTGACGTTGCGTTTAAACGACGTGCCTTGGGATCAAGCATTGGAACTGATTCTGAAATCCAAAGGCTTGGCTAAGCGGCAAAGCGGAAATGTGGTGATGGTGGCTCCCGTTGCTGAGATCATGAAGATCGAGCAGGAAGAGCTGGATTCCAAAAAAATCTTCGAAGAGCTGGAGCCTCTGAAGACCGAAAACATTCAAATCAATTACGCGAAGGCTGGAGAGATTTGCGGTGTGCTGATGGGGGTGGGCAATAGCTCGCAGGGCGGACAATCCGGCGCGGCAGGCAGTTCAGCAGGGGGCGGTGGCGGCGGGGGTGGTTGCGGCGGTGGCGGTGGTGGAGGTGGCGGAGCGGGCGTTCAGTCTGGCGGAGTCGGCCAAGGCGGCGCTACCAGCATGCGTCTATTGTCGCCGCGCGGTACAGCTATCGTCGATGCTAGAACCAATACGCTGATTGTCAAGGATACCGCGAAGGCGATGGAGGACATTCACAAAATGGTTAAGTTGTTGGATGTGCCGGTTAGACAAGTGCTGATCGAATCTCGGATAGTGATTGCCGACACTAGTTTCGCGCAAAATTTGGGAACCAAGTTCGGAGTCGCCAACAAAGGCGCGGCGGGTGGCGGCAAGCAATATGGATTTACGGCATCCGGTGCGGAGACCAGTGAAAACTCGCAAATTCTGTCCGACTTGGGTACTGCTTTGGCGGCCTCCAGCGGAGGCTCTCTGGCCATGACCCTGGCTCGCGGCGCGGATTACATGCTGAATCTTGAAATTAGCGCGTTGCAAGACGATGGTAAGGGTGAGCTGGTATCGAATCCTCGGGTGATGACCAGCGATCGGGTGTTGGCCTCGATCAAACAGGGGGTGCAAATTCCCTATCAGACTCAGAGTCAGGCGACCGGTCCGGTGACGCAATTGGTCGATGCGGTTCTGGAGCTTAGTGTAACGCCGCAAATCACCCCCAGCGGTAGCGTCATTATGCAATTGGACATCAAAAAAGATTCGCCGGGTACGCCATTGGCAACCGGTGGCAATTCTACCGTGCCTATCGATACCCGGCAGTTGAAGACCAAGGTGCAAGTTGAGGACGGCGAGACAGTCGTGCTTGGCGGTATCTACGAGTCGACGGTTCAAGATTCCTACAATAGCGTGCCTTGGTTGGTCGATTTGCCGGTGGTTGGATGGATGTTCAAGAAAACCGTCAAGACCGACAACAAGAAGGAATTGCTAGTGTTTATTACGCCTAAAGTCGTCAAGGAATCGTTGACGATCAAATAATCGGCGACTGCTTCGTAGGCTTGGGAGCGGGCCCGCATGGCCAATGGCAGGTGAATATTTGCGGACGGCCTATGTTATATTGGTCTACGTTGATCTTTTGATGTCTAACCTATGATTGTCTTTCGGCTTTTAATTGCTGTATTCGGGTGGTTGTTGTTGCAGGGCTGCGGTCAGACTGGCCCCTTGTACCACCCGGACAGTCCGCCGCCTATCTACGTACCCAAATAAGCCTCTATCCATGGATTTTTTTAATTATCGGCAGAGTACGCTCTACGCCGAAGGCGTGCCTGTCGATCAAATTGCGGCCGAGTACGGAACGCCTTGCTATATCTACTCGCGAGCGACATTGGAGCGCCACTGGCTAGCTTTCGATCAGGCCTTGGAAGGGCGCCGGCATTTAATCTGCTATGCGGTAAAAGCGAACTCCAATCTGGCGGTCCTCAATCTCCTGGCCAGATTGGGGTCGGGCTTCGATATCGTGTCGCAAGGTGAAATGCGGCGTGTTTTAGAGGCGGGTGGACGTGCCGACCAGATTGTATTCTCCGGGGTTGGCAAGCGTGAAGACGAGATAGTCGCGGCGCTCAAGGTTGGAATTCGCTGTTTCAATGTCGAGGTTAGTGGTGAATTAGATCGGATTAACCGGCTAGCGGGAGAGTTGGGTGTAATTGCACCAGTGTCGTTCCGGGTCAATCCGGATGTGGATGCCAAAACTCACCCGTACATTTCCACCGGACTAAAGGAAAATAAATTCGGTGTTGATATTGCTTCGGCGCGGGATGAATACCTCCGCGCGGCCCGGATGCCTCATATTCGGGTGGTCGGCGTTGATTGCCATATTGGATCGCAATTGACCGAAACCGCGCCGTTTTTGGATGCATTGGATAAAGTACTCGAATTGGTCGATCAGTTGGCTGGCGACGGCATTGTGCTTGAACATCTGGATTTGGGCGGTGGCTTGGGCATTTGTTACCGCAACGAGCAGCCACCGGAACCGGGAGAATATATTTCCGCCGTGTTAAGTCGCTTAGGCAATCGGAACATCGAAATCATGCTCGAACCGGGCCGTGCAATCGTCGGAAATGCCGGTATTCTGGTGACTCGGGTCGAATACTTAAAGCCGACCGAGAACAAAAATTTTGCGATCGTCGACGCAGCGATGAACGACCTGATCAGACCGGCGTTGTATAGCGCTTGGCAAGACATTATCCCGGTAATCGCCGAGAGCGGTGGTGCCGGGGAGCGGGTTTGGGATGTTGTCGGTCCGGTTTGCGAGACCGGGGACTTTCTCGGAAAGGAACGTCGATTGGGTTTAAGTCCAGGCGACTTGCTGGCGGTTCGGTCGTCGGGAGCGTATGGTTTCACGATGAGTTCGAATTACAATTCCCGTCCCAGGGTCGCCGAGGTCATGGTCGACGGCGATCGTTGTCATTTGATTCGGCAACGGGAGCCCGTCGAAATGCTCTGGGCCGGTGAGCAAATATTGCCTTAGAAGCGCCCATGCGAATTCACTTCACCAAAATGCAGGGGCTGGGTAACGATTTTGTAGTTATCAATGCCATCAATCAGTCGGTACGGTTGGATGCACGGCAAATTCGCTTTATCGCGGATCGGCATTTTGGCGTTGGTTGCGATCAGTTATTGTTGGTCGAGTCGCCTGTTAGCGAAAATGCCGATTTCAAATACCGGATTTTTAATGCCGATGGTAGCGAAGTCGCGCAATGCGGAAACGGCGCGCGTTGCTTCGCTCGTTTCGTGCTTGATCAAAGCTTAACCTCGAAACGTTCTATCGTCGTCGATACCGACGCCGGTCAGCTAGTGTTGAACGCGAATGAGGATGGCGATATCACCGTGAACATGGGCGTTCCGCGGTTCGAGCCTAAGCAAATTCCGTTGCTGATGCCGGAGGAAGCGCTGGTATACACCGTCTTTCTCAATGGAGATCAGGTAACATTTTCCGCTCTGTCTATGGGGAATCCTCACGCGATCATTTGTGTTGAGGATATCGAAACGGCTCCGGTGAGTGCTCTAGGGAAAGTTCTGGAAAGCCATCCGCTGTTTCCCGAGCGCGTCAATGTTGGCTTTATGAAGATCATGGATCGCCAGAGTGTTAAGCTCCGCGTGTATGAGCGAGGCGCCGCCGAAACCTTGGCATGCGGTAGTGGTGCTTGCGCGGCGGCGGTCGCGGGAATCGAGCGGGGGGCATTGGAACGGGTGGTTTCCGTGCAGTTGCCGGGAGGATCGTTAAAGATTGCTTGGCAAGGTCGCGGTCATTCCGTTTATATGACGGGTCCTGCCGTTTCAGTATATGAGGGGCAAATTGAATTATGACTGGTGAAGCATTAACGGATCAGCAAGTGGAGGCGTATTTGCAAGCGCATCCCGATTTTTTTCAACACCATTTGTCGTTGCTGGAAAGAATGCAGATACCGCATCCCAGTGGAAATGCCGTTTCGTTGATCGCCAAGCAACTGGAGATTTTTCGCGTTAAACACCAAGAGCAGGAAAACCAGCTGACCGCGTTAATTGAAATCGCCAGGGAAAACGACGCTTCGTTCGGGCGGATGCACGAATTAACGTTGGCGATGTTGGAGGCGAATTCGTTGGAGGATGTCGTAGCGAATTTAAGCGAAGTGCTAGCGGAGTGCTTTTTGACCGACTTTGTAGCGGTCAAGATCATCCGGGAATACGCCGACAGTCCCATCGGGCAATTGTTTGTTTCGCCGGGGGACGAAGGGTTAAAGCTGTTTTCCGCCGAAATGTCCGGAGAGCTGCCTAAGTGCGGTCGGCCGACTCTGGCTCAGGCCAAATTCTTGTTTGGGGATATAGCGCCAGAGGTCAAGTCCTGCGCAATTATTCCGATGATGTACACCCAGCTGGAAGGATTGCTAGCTATCGGAAGTCGTGATGAAGGGCGTTTCCATTACAGTCTGGGAAGTCTTTTTTTAACCCAAATGGGAGAGATTGTAGGTACCCGTCTAATCTCGTTGATGCAGCGTGTGGAGTAAGCTGCGTGGAAGAGTCCTGCGAGGCAGTTTTACAAGCCTACCTTGACTATCTCTCTTCTGAGAGGCGATTAGCAGCGAATACGCTAAGTAGCTATCAGCGAGATTTGTCGCGGTTTGTAGGTTACTGTGGCCAAAAGCAGATTCCAGTATACGGCGTCAAAACGTCAGATGTTCGTCGTTATATTGCCGGTCGGCACCGCGACGGGTTGGACGCTAAGACCATTCAACGCGAATTGGCTGCCATTCGGGGATATTATCGGTACTTGGTGAGGACGGGGGTCTTGGATCAAAACCCTGCTTTGTCGGTTCGCGCGCCGAAGGGTGAGCGAAAAATGCCGAAGGTGCTGGATGTTGATCAGATGTGCGGTTTGCTCAGCGTCAACCCGAATTCGATATTGGAGATACGGGACTTGGCAATGTTTGAATTATTCTATTCATCGGGGCTGCGGCTGAGTGAGTTGGTCGGGCTGGATGTTCGCGATCTTGATTTAAACAGCGGAATGTTAAGGGTGCGTTTCGGTAAGGGAGGCAGGCAACGATTGCTGCCGATGGGAACGCGTGCCGTATCGGCGGTAAGGCATTGGCTGGAATATAGACCGTCTTCGGAGTGTCAATCCCTTTTTGTAGGTTTAAAAGGTAATCGTTTAAGCCCTCGAAGTATTCAGTCTCGGTTAGATAGATGGGGTAAGAAGCAGGGCGCTGCTGAGCGCTTGCACCCTCATATGTTAAGGCATTCGTTTGCTAGTCATATGTTGGAAGCCAGTCACGATATTCGCGCTGTTCAAGAGTTGTTAGGACACAGCAATTTAGGAACTACACAGATATATACCCATTTGGACTTTCGCTATTTGGCTGACATCTACGACAATGCGCACCCAAGAGCTAGGAAAGTGAAAAATAGTTGACAGATGATGGTATCTGGCTATAATGAGCGGCTCTTCGTTACTGACTGGGTTAGTGGCGAAGAGCGGCAGGATTTGTCGGGCTTGCGGTAGTGTGTGGTGGCTGGTTTTTCGGAAGTTGTTGGTTTCTGGCTTCGAAAATAAAGTGTTGACACTTTCTGAAAGTTCTGTAGAATATGTCGGCTCAACAGGGCGAGATGCTCTGGCTCTTTAACAAGATGAATCGAAATAATTTGTGTGGGTATGTGTGGCGATACGTTTCTGTTAGAAATTATCGGCGCAGAGAATCCACGTCAATTCGCAAGAAACGACGTTCTGTAGTCGAGCCAAGATTGGATGCTAATCTTATTTAGTATCAAGCATTATTAAACTGAAGAGTTTGATCATGGCTCAGATTGAACGCTGGCGGTATGCTTAACACATGCAAGTCGAACGCTGAAGGGTGCTTGCACCCGGATGAGTGGCGGACGGGTGAGTAATGCATAGGAATCTGCCTATTAGTGGGGGATAACGTGGGGAAACTCACGCTAATACCGCATACGATCTACGGATGAAAGCCGGGGACCTTCGGGCCTGGCGCTAATAGATGAGCCTATGTTGGATTAGCTAGTTGGTGGGGTAAAGGCCTACCAAGGCGACGATCCATAGCTGGTCTGAGAGGATGATCAGCCACACTGGGACTGAGACACGGCCCAGACTCCTACGGGAGGCAGCAGTGGGGAATATTGGACAATGGGCGAAAGCCTGATCCAGCAATACCGCGTGTGTGAAGAAGGCCTGAGGGTTGTAAAGCACTTTCAATAGGAAGGAATACCTGCCGGTTAATACCCGGTAGACTGACATTACCTATACAAGAAGCACCGGCTAACTCCGTGCCAGCAGCCGCGGTAATACGGAGGGTGCAAGCGTTAATCGGAATTACTGGGCGTAAAGCGTGCGTAGGCGGTTGTTTAAGTCAGATGTGAAAGCCCTGGGCTTAACCTGGGAACTGCATTTGATACTGGGCAACTAGAGTTTAGTAGAGGGGAGTGGAATTTCAGGTGTAGCGGTGAAATGCGTAGAGATCTGAAGGAACACCAGTGGCGAAGGCGGCTCCCTGGACTAAAACTGACGCTGAGGTACGAAAGCGTGGGTAGCAAACAGGATTAGATACCCTGGTAGTCCACGCCGTAAACGATGTCAACTAACTGTTGGGTTCTTAAAGAACTTAGTAGTGGAGCTAACGTATTAAGTTGACCGCCTGGGGAGTACGGCCGCAAGGCTAAAACTCAAATGAATTGACGGGGGCCCGCACAAGCGGTGGAGCATGTGGTTTAATTCGATGCAACGCGAAGAACCTTACCTACCCTTGACATCCTCGGAACTTGTCAGAGATGACTTGGTGCCTTCGGGAACCGAGAGACAGGTGCTGCATGGCTGTCGTCAGCTCGTGTTGTGAAATGTTGGGTTAAGTCCCGTAACGAGCGCAACCCTTATCCTTAGTTGCCAGCGAGTCAAGTCGGGAACTCTAGGGAGACTGCCGGTGATAAACCGGAGGAAGGTGGGGACGACGTCAAGTCATCATGGCCCTTATGGGTAGGGCTACACACGTGCTACAATGGTCGGTACAGAGGGCAGCAAACTCGCGAGAGCCAGCAAATCCCAAAAAGCCGATCCTAGTCCGGATTGCAGTCTGCAACTCGACTGCATGAAGTCGGAATCGCTAGTAATCGCGGATCAGAATGCCGCGGTGAATACGTTCCCGGGCCTTGTACACACCGCCCGTCACACCATGGGAGTGGGTTGCAAAAGAAGTAGGTAGTTTAACCTTCGGGAGGGCGCTTACCACTTTGTGATTCATGACTGGGGTGAAGTCGTAACAAGGTAGCCCTAGGGGAACCTGGGGCTGGATCACCTCCTTACAAAGACAGAACACTGTCACACGTACTCACAACAAATTATTTCGATTGAAAGACGCACCTGGGTCTGTAGCTCAGTTGGTTAGAGCGCACCCCTGATAAGGGTGAGGTCGGAGGTTCAAATCCTCCCAGACCCACCAACTAACGAAAAGGCGAAAGTCTGAATCTATTCGGGGCCATAGCTCAGCTGGGAGAGCGCCTGCCTTGCACGCAGGAGGTCGGGAGTTCGATCCTCCCTGGCTCCACCATCACGTGACGTCGATCTTAAGCCAAGATATCAACATCAACGCTATACAGCTTTTCGGTTAATAACCCAAGGCTCGATAGCATTGATATTCGTATCAATACGCTCTTTAACAATATGGAAATCTGTAACCTAAGTCTTGATCGGCTAACGATCAATACTTAAAAACGAGTTGCGGGCGGTAGCCAGCGGCTTTCGAAAGAAAGCGGCCCAAAACCTCCGTAAAACGTTCTCAAGCAACATCAGCGAACATGTCAGCGACTAAAAACCTTAATACAGACGTATTCGGGTTATATGGTCAAGTGAATAAGCGCATACGGTGGATGCCTAGGCAGTAAGAGGCGATGAAAGACGTGGTAGCCTGCGAAAAGCGTCGGGGAGGTGGCAAACAACCTGTGATCCGGCGATGTCTGAATGGGGAAACCCGGCGAGGATAACCTCGTCATCTTTGAGTGAATACATAGCTCACTGAAGCGAACCCGGAGAACTGAAACATCTAAGTACCCGGAGGAAAAGAAATCAACCGAGATTCCCTAAGTAGTGGCGAGCGAACGGGGACTAGCCCTTAAGCTAGGATAAGGTTAGTGGAACGGTCTGGAAAGTCCGGCGATACAGGGTGATAGCCCCGTACACGAAAACCTTTTTTTAGTGAAATCGAGTAGGTCGGCGCACGTGAAACGTTGACTGAATATGGGGGGACCATCCTCCAAGGCTAAATACTCCTTACTGACCGATAGTGAACCAGTACCGTGAGGGAAAGGCGAAAAGAACCGCGGAGAGCGGAGTGAAATAGAACCTGAAACCGTATGCGTACAAGCAGTGGGAGCCCCTTCGTGGGGTGACTGCGTACCTTTTGTATAATGGGTCAGCGACTTACATTTTGTGGCAAGCTTAACCGAATAGGGGAGGCGTAGGGAAACCGAGTCTTAATAGGGCGTTGAGTCGCAAGGTGTAGACCCGAAACCGGGCGATCTATCCATGACCAGGTTGAAGGTGTGGTAACACACACTGGAGGACCGAACCCACTCCCGTTGAAAAGGTAGGGGATGAGTTGTGGATCGGAGTGAAAGGCTAATCAAGCTCGGAGATAGCTGGTTCTCCTCGAAAGCTATTTAGGTAGCGCCTCGTGTATCACTGCTGGGGGTAGAGCACTGTTTCGGCTAGGGGGTCATCCCGACTTACCAACCCGATGCAAACTCCGAATACCAGCAAGTGTCAGCACGGGAGACACACGGCGGGTGATAAGGTCCGTCGTGAAAAGGGAAACAGCCCAGACCGTCAGCTAAGGTCCCCAAATCTATGCTCAGTGGGAAACGATGTGGAAAGGCACAGACAGCCAGGAGGTTGGCTTAGAAGCAGCCATCCTTTAAAGAAAGCGTAATAGCTCACTGGTCGAGTCGGTCTGCGCGGAAGATTTACCGGGGCTAAGCATAGTACCGAAGCTACGGATTCACGCTTTGCGTGAGTGGTAGAGGAGCGTTCCGTACGCCTGCGAAGGTCGATTGAGAAGTCGGCTGGAGGTATCGGAAGTGCGAATGCTGACATAAGTAACGATAAAGGGGGTGAAAAACCCCCTCGCCGTAAACCCAAGGTTTCCTGCGCAACGTTAATCGACGCAGGGTTAGTCGGCACCTAAGGCGAGGCCGAAAGGCGTAGTCGATGGAAAACAGGTTAATATTCCTGTACCAGTTGTAACTGCGATGGGGTGACGGAGAAGGCTATATCAGCGGTCGGTTGGAAGTGGCCGTTTAAGCGTGTAGGCAGGCATCTTAGGCAAATCCGGGATGCTATATGCTGAGGCGTGATGACGAGTGTCTCGAAAGAAACGCGAAGTGATAGATGCCCTGCTTCCAGGAAAAACCTCTAAGCTTCAGGTTACAAGTGGCCGTACCCTAAACCGACACAGGTGGGTGGGATGAAAATTCTAAGGCGCTTGAGAGAACCCAGGTGAAGGAACTAGGCAAAATGATACCGTAACTTCGGGAGAAGGTATGCCGTTGATAAGTGAAGTCCCTCGCGGATGGAGCGTAAGGCGGTTGCAAAAAATCGGTGGCTGCGACTGTTTAGCAAAAACATAGCACTCTGCAAACACGAAAGTGGACGTATAGGGTGTGACGCCTGCCCGGTGCTGGAAGGTTAATTGATGGGGTTAGCGTAAGCGAAGCTCTTGATCGAAGCCCCAGTAAACGGCGGCCGTAACTATAACGGTCCTAAGGTAGCGAAATTCCTTGTCGGGTAAGTTCCGACCTGCACGAATGGCGTAACGATGGCCACACTGTCTCCACCTGGGACTCAGTGAAATTGAAATCGCTGTGAAGATGCAGTGTACCCGCGGCTAGACGGAAAGACCCCGTGCACCTTTACTATAGCTTGACACTGGACTTTGAACCTACTTGTGTAGGATAGGTGGGAGGCTTTGAAGCGGGAACGCCAGTTCTCGTGGAGCCAACCTTGAAATACCACCCTGGTATGTTTGGAGTTCTAACCTCGATCCATTATCTGGATTAGGGACAGTGTCTGGTGGGTAGTTTGACTGGGGCGGTCTCCTCCCAAAGAGTAACGGAGGAGCACGAAGGTACCCTCAGCCTGGTCGGAAATCAGGCAATGAGTGCAAAGGCATAAGGGTGCTTGACTGCGAGACGGACAAGTCGAGCAGGTACGAAAGTAGGTCTTAGTGATCCGGTGGTTCTGTATGGAAGGGCCATCGCTCAACGGATAAAAGGTACGCCGGGGATAACAGGCTGATACCGCCCAAGAGTTCATATCGACGGCGGTGTTTGGCACCTCGATGTCGGCTCATCACATCCTGGGGCTGAAGCAGGTCCCAAGGGTATGGCTGTTCGCCATTTAAAGTGGTACGCGAGCTGGGTTCAGAACGTCGTGAGACAGTTCGGTCCCTATCTGCCGTGGGCGTTTGAGATTTGAGGGAAGCTGCTTCTAGTACGAGAGGACCGAAGTGGACGAACCTCTGGTGTTCCAGTTGTCCTGCCAAGGGCATTGCTGGGTAGCCACGTTCGGACAGGATAACCGCTGAAAGCATCTAAGCGGGAAGCCCCTCCCAAGATGAGATCTCACTGGGACTTTAAGTCCCCTGAAGGGCCGTTGGAGACGACAACGTTGATAGGCACGGTGTGGAAGTCCAGTAATGGGCGTAGCTAACGTGTACTAATTGCCCGTGAGGCTTGACCATATAACACCCAATGCGTTTGGGT
>NZ_MKMC01000025.1:0-37350 GCF_001856095.1 Methylomonas sp. LWB | reverse complement strand
GCCGATGCTTGAAGCGTAGCGGAAAGCGGTCGGCTGGAATGATAAGTTATGCATTGATTGTTACTTTGTTTCGGTTATCAACACGTTAGGATTTGCTGGGTCGTAAAAGAAATAGGTATAGAACTCAACCGGCTTGCCATTATCGAGTTTCGGTGAATACCCCTTATCAAGGATAAATTTCTTAGCCGCATCTACATATACTGGTGGAACAGACACATCAACTGGAGCTACGCCGCCAGATATTGGATCAGTGACGCGGGCAACCCGCACTGAACGAACAGACCCATTGACCTCCACCACAATACCAAAGATTACGCTATATAGTTTCTTGGCTTTTCCTGTAACGTAGCTCGGAGAATTGGACGACTTCGCTAGGACAGTACCGGCCAGAAGCATCGCAAGGATTCCCCAGAACTTTATCCAATTCGTCGTATTACGCCCCATTCGTGGCTCCATATTGGTTGACTGCATAACGTAAAAGTGAGGGGCGCGACGCCGATAGGCGGAGCGTCCCACTCGACTGCCGGGTTGGGCGGCTTATCGCTCGAAGAACCACTGCATGAACTCCTCGGCGACTTCCGGCGACAACTCCTGAACTGCCTCAGCAACAGCGACTTGGCCTTTTGATGCTGCAATGGCAGAGAGAGCACAAGACAACAAGGTGTCATCCCATTCGCGAGCGGAGGCAGCCGCAACTAAAGCTGGCAACCGTGACAATGCCTCAAAGTACGAGGGAGCAATATCTTCTGGAACGGGTACGCCTTTTTTCTTGCGGCATATCTCTACCCATGCGGGAAACTGAAAATAGGTGAAGTCCGCTTTCATGGGGGAAGACGCAAGCGCCTGTACCACATGCGGGACTGCTGCGAATGATGCTGAGTAAACATCGCCTTGATGAGCGAGAGCGCTCCACAAAGTGAACCAAGGTTCTTTGTCATCCGAGGAGTCTGGAACATCAGCTAGTTGCTCTAGCAAAGCTGGAATGTCGGAGGCGTGCCCGTAGGCATGCTGTAACTCAGACCAACGAGGACTTTCGAGACTAAGCAATGCGTTCTCCTTTTGACGCCCAACGATAAGGGTAACTTGACGGCAAAAGCGTAGCGACGATAGGAGCGTAGCTTTTGACGGTCAAGTTGACCCACTGGTTATGAGCGAATCTGGCACTCACCCTAATACCTTGCATTTAAACTCCTCAATGGCTGATTTATGTCGATCATTTAGATCAGGGATTGTCCAAATTGCCCATTGGCTAGCGTTGTTATACTTTGGTAACTCATCATGTATATCGATAATCATTGATGTAGAAGCCACAACTGCGGTTATACGACTTTTGTTTAGGTACCGTAAAAAATGATGCTGATGTCTCGCTAAAAACTCCATATTTACTGAGTGGAGCTTGTCAGCCGCTTCAGAAAACGTTCTCGCATTTAAAACTGTTTTTTCAGGTACTAAATCATCGATATTCATGGCTACTATACCAAACTCGAAAGAACGCTCTATTTGCGATACTGCATTTGATAAAACTTTAGATACGCCATTCTCTGATGTTATTTTTTTGCAGGGAACTGATATTTTCATGTCCCCAATATTTAATACAACGTCTGGTTCTTCTAAGTATGACTCAGGAATTGCCTTTTTTATTTTTTTCCAGACCTCCAGTTCCCACAGAATGCTTTTAGCATGTGAAGGTTCATGAATAAAAAAGTCTAGCCTTCCGTTTAATACGTCCTTTAGATACTTTGATTTTTGTTCTTCATTTTTTAACAGAGACAATACGCTCTCGATACGCTCTAAATGAAATGATTTAAAAAGCAACCTCATATCGACCATATTATTTATGGACTTTGAAACCTCTCTTGCGCTTACCATCAACTCCCAAAGCTCACTAGTAGGATTAATTTTTAACCCTGCTTCAGCGTATAACCGTTCAACATTGTCTGCTTTGTCCTCAAGCGTTTTGATATTGAACTTACTATTATTAAAGGTTTCTTGCATATGATTTAGAAAAAGTTACCTTTTGCTCATAACGCTAAACTCAGCGGACGGCGCCAATGAAGTTGCCGCGTCTAGCGCCGCAAATGTTCTCGACGTCCGCTGTAGTGCCTGGTTATGCAATTTTTCTGATTGATAGATTATTGTTTTGTACTTATCACTTGAAAAGAATTCGCAATATTTACTAGTTCCTTTTCGTATCTATCTTCCTGTAGTTCGATCATTTCAGTTATTTCTTTAGATCTAGTTCTATTAATTTCTTGTATAGTAAAATTATTTCCACCATAAACACTTTGCTCTATTGACTTGTCACGCGCCAAATATAGTTGTTCGACACTTCTATTCAATCTCTCTCTCTTGCTTTTGAAATTTCACTTTCAATTATAGTAGCTGTACTTTTTTTGGCTTCAGAGCTTTGTAGTTCTTTTTCAGACCATAAAAAACCAAAGGCACCACCGATGACAACTAGCATAAAATATAATACAATTAGTATGATACTGTGCTTTGGTGGAGTCTCAGATTTAATATATGTATTGACAGATATTGAACCAAAATAGATCATCATTGCTATGAGCCCTAGATATCCATATTAGATTAAATCAAATTGATTCAATTTTATCTCCTAAGCATAACGCCCAGCTAATGGGCGCGAAGCGGAGCGTCCCGTTGAGCGCCGTGTTATGTTTCGATTGATGTAAAGTCATCTATATTCTTGAATTTTATAATTTTGCCATTTTCAAACTTGAACACTACTTGCGAGCCACCTGTTATTACAGACCCTTCACAGGATTCAATTGCTTTTCCAGACAAATCGCATTTTTCAGTTAGATCATTCAGAGGGTAATCATAATCCCCACTGGCTTCTGGCTTAACGTAATGAGGGGTTTCATTTGACTCCCTCCAAAAAACTATTCCGTAGTCAAAATAGAGCCTATACCATTTGCCCGATATTTTTAGCCAGATTACGTTAGCAGCTTCTTCGAGTTTACCTTGATACCAATATTCCTGAGCTATGAGCTTTTCAATAACCTTTGTCTTTAAGTCAGGCCATTCACCATTGACTGACAACTCTTCAGGTTCCATATGCTCAAGAAACATAACGCCAAGTATAACTTGCCCCGAAAAGCGGAGCAGCGATAGCGGCGGAGCTTTTTGGGGTCAAGTTGATACGCTCGTTATAACTATAATTTGAAAGGTTGCCATTGCCCATTTTTTGTTTCTCTTGTTGCACCAACGCCTAAAGGCATTTCGTATAATTGATTAACGCTACAATCTATTAGCACTGCCTCGGAGAGAGCAATAATTTTTGCATGCTCAGATGTATGGTTATTACTACCACATAAAAATTGCCACATGCCATCTTCGGCGTCATGGGATACATATAGAATTGGTGCATTTTCATTTAGAACGTGACTACAAACCATACATGCCGTATTTTTTGGGTCAGAAAACTTATACTCTTCCTTGTTCTTGAATAGTTTGCTAAACATCGATTTCCTTAAAAGTTATAACGCTGAGCTAAGGGGCGCGTAGCAAAGCGCAGCGTCCCTTTGAGCGCCTTGTTATGCGAATTTACCTTTTTTCCGTTGCCCATTCTCGTAGCTTCTGTATTTTGGTTGATACATCAGTGGTGTTGTAGAAAGAAAAAGTGCCAGAGCAATTACCTACTAACCCGTTTGATTCTTTGCTAAGAAAAATTACATATTCCCAGCCGGGCCGGAGGCCCAACATGCAGTTTCCATTGGTGAGCGGTAATTCTTTTAAGAAATTTGGAGAAAACTTTTTTCCTTTAAATACTTCCTTTTCTTCGAATGAAACGCGGACATACTCATCATTAGCCATATCGATAATGTCAGAATCAGCATTTCCTAATTCACTCACATCCCTAAGTTCTGCGACAGTGATTTTTACATGCGCGACATAATCGGCCTTGATATATAGGCTTTGCTCGGTTTCACCACTTGCACATTTGCAGGCTAAGACAACTTGCGCCGGAAGGAAAGCCAAAATAAAAGCTACAAAGAGCGAGGGAAAAATATTAAACATCGCCCTGTAGGCTGTATGCATAACGACCAAGCTCACCCGACGAAAACCGCATCGCGGTTTTTGGTCGGGTGAAGCGCATTGTTAGCGGCTGACCTAACCCCCATGACTCGCTTTGTTTGACTGAATTTTGTCATAATCCTTTTGGAGATGCTCGGTGTGTTCCTCTTGTGACCAAAGATCTAATGCAGCCCTTCTTACATTTACTTCCGCTGGATTTTCAGTGGGTAATGGATACATTAAACCTTCTTTCACTTCATGCTGAGTTCCATAAATTTGAAGTTTACCCTGGCGTATTAAAACTCTATCTTGTAAATAGGCGAGGTACCATCCTTTGGCCTCACCTCTTTCAACTGCTGCCTTTAGTAAGTTAATACACTCCTCTTGAAACTCTGGCTCTAGGACTGCGTGTTGCACAATTAACCAAGTTGCTTCAGAGCCATCTTCTCCCACTTCGCTTTCCAGTGGCCAACCAAACTCTTCAATTATTTCTTTTATTCTTTTATTATTTTCTTCATGAACCAACCTCATTTCGGGGTGATACTCCTTGTCATCAAGCTCACCTCTCTCTACCAAGCTAGCGCGAGTAGAAATATCCTTCTCTCTCATAGCTAGCAATTCTGTTCGTAGTGTCTGATTCATATTTTTCTTGCCGCTAACGCCAGTGTAACGGGCCGGTTTGGAGCGCTAGCGGAAAACCGGTCACGTTGACGCAATCGTTATGCGCTGAAGCGACAGTTAGCATTAAAGCTGTCACAAAAAACCTCTACAAACCGCACGATCTCTGAGAGAGGACACCCATTCATTTTTTGGATTTTCAAGGCAATCAGCCATTGGCCAACTTGGCGCGGTCTCAATCAGATAAAGGAGTGACCACGCAAAACCGTAACAGCTGTCGGGCGGACCAAAAAGTGAAATAAGGTTTCTTGCTTCTTCATCCGACAACGGTTTCTCGATGGCTCGAAGCAAACCTTCTGCCTCGCGCAGATACCCCAACGAAGCCTCAGCCTCGGGTGGCAACGGTCCGAGATCAATGAGTTGCTGAATTTCGGGACGCATAACGTGGAGCTAAGGGGCGCGTAGCGAAGCGGAGCGTCCCTTTGAGCGCAGGGTTATGCATTTGTTTTCTTCGCACGATTTGCTGACACTTCAAGTTCAAGAATTTGGGTAATATTCCCTCGGCCGACGATACGTGCGCCTTCTCTAATTTCAAACTTCATGTTGGGATAAAGTTTCCCCCAATGTTCTGCAGGGCTGAGGAAACCCAAATAGGCCCTGACGGTATCACCAGGATTGACTTGATTGACATCAGGGTAAACATGCCTAGCATCCCAATCGTGCCCCTCATAATAAAACTGAGGTCGATAGTCGTTAAAGGCGGGAGTACTTCGCCCTCCTTCTTCGGGCTTAAGGAAGTAAATTTCGACCTCAATATCGTGCGGGATTCTCATCGCGTATCAGATGCATAACGCCAGCGTAACGGGCCGGTTTGGAGCGTTAGCGGAAAACCGGTCACGTTGACGCAATCGTTAGGCATTTTTGTACTCCTTTACCAATTCAAAAAATCTAATAACAGATGACCTATGCTGCTCTTCTGTAACATTACACGAATATCCTTCCCATTTGATATTTGTTGGCGATAAACCTATTTCGATTGCTAGGATCATGTTTTGCCAACCAGCAGTAGATTCATAAAAGCCGAATTTCTTTGCAACCCAGTCATGAAACCCCTGAAAATTGCTCAGAAAATCTATTAGGGTTGTTTCATTCTCAACCGCAAAGGTATACCCATCCAAAAATGAACGAACATTAGATAACTTGCACTCTCCCGTATACATTGCAGTACGCGTGCTTATTAGTTCTATCAGTTCGTAAATATTTTTCATGCGTAATTTGGTGCCTAACGACAAGCTAAGGGGCGCGCAGCGAAGCGGAGCGTCCCTTTGAGCGTTTGGTTAGGCCAATTTGGGAACGATTCGAGCGACCACATATGTTGAAAAATAAAGAATAAAAGTTGCCATAATTACAATTAGTACTGATTGAATTAACCTGGTAATTTCTTGCCTTTCGTAATCGTAGAATAGATATACATTTACTGTTTGATCAGTTTCTATCATCTCATTTTTTACCGGGTCCCGAGCGTGAACCACAATGGCTGGTGCTTTTGATTCAGAAACAGCTTTGTATATGGCCACTGCGTTATTGCCTACTGGATGCGCTAAGTCCTTGTGGAAAACGAGTCCTGCTTGAATGTTTAGAAACGCCACAGCTAACAGGCCAAGGATCAGTATTAAACTTCGAATTCGCTTCATCAGTTGCCTAACTATTGATTATCAAGCAAATCTGCCCGTATAAGTTGATATTAACCGCCTTTTCAGGCATTTTTGCCTGCGTATCCGGAAAAGTGGGCATGTTTGCCTTGATAACTTGCTATTAGCCGGTAAATCAGGCAATCCTGCCTGCGTATTATGTTGCCGCTGACTTTATCAGGTAGGTGTTTTATGTCAAGCACCAAATCGCCAGCCTTATTGGACGATGTGCGTCGGGTGATACGGCTGAAACATTATTCCTTGCATACCGAACGTAGCCCGGTGGGCACGATTTAGTGCCCACGCGGATTTAACGGTCAACGGTGGGCAAATTTGCCCACCCTACGTCTGCTAAAGGCACGTTACCGAACGATCAAAAATTTATAGTGCCGTCAGCAATTGGCCGATTCGTGATATTCCTAGCCTTGATTTTCGCTCAAAAGGGACATTCCCGCAGCACTGAAAGACTTGTACGCAACGCTCCGAGCAATTAACGCCAGACTCCGAGCCTTGCGGGCAACGCTAAAAGCCTTGCGCGCAAGGCAAAAAGAAACTTTCGCAGCGCTAAATGACTTGTACGCAACTCTCCGAGCAATTAACGCGAGACTCCAAGCCTTGCGGGCAACGCTAAAAACCCTGAGCGCAAGGCAAAAAGCAATTCTCGCAACACTAAAAACCTTGCTCGCAACTCTCCGAGCAATCAACGCAAGGCTCCGAGCCTTGCGGGCAACGCTAAAAGCCTTGCGTTCAAGGCAAAAAGCAACTCTCGCAACACTAAAAGACTTGCTCGCAACTCTCCGAGCAATAAACGCAAGGGTCCGAGACTTGCGGGCAATGCTAAAAGCCCTGCGCGCAAGGCAAATAGTGATTCCCGCAACACTAAAAACCTTGCACGCGACGCTCCGAACAGAAAAACATATGGCGAATGGTTAAACCGGCATATCGATCGTGATTTGCTAACGGGTTGTCGCGCGGATCGCCATCGTGACGACGGGATTCGGCGTATGCTCTTCGGAGAGCACGCCGGTCGGCAATTTGCCGGGTCGGTGGCACGGGCGCCAAGCGGACGGCTTTGCCAAGTCTTCGAACGGGTTGCGAAGTGCCGGGTTGAATATCCGGACTCGGCCATTCGGGGTTTGTGACCCGCTGTGTCGCAGCAGCAGATATCGTTTGGAAAAGGACTATTTCGACGGCGGTTACGGCCGTTTCGGCAAGTACTGTAAACCTTCGACGATCCGCTCCGACAAACCGGTGCGGCCGCGGCTTGAAATTTGTTAGTCAAAAGCATAAAGTAAGGAATCCTTACTTTATAGCTCGGAGGTTGCCATGCTTGCCAAAATGACCTCAAAAAACCAACTCACACTCCCCAAAAGCATTACCGCTGCCGTCGGCGCCGAGGAATACTTTGACGTGGAAACCCGCAACGGCCAGATCATCCTGACCCCAGTGCGTATTCAGCGCGGCGATGCGGTGCGCGCAAAATTAGCTGAGTTAAATCTCCAGGAACAAGATATTAACGATGCGGTGGTTTGGGCAAGACAGGCTGCCGATGCAACATCCACCCACGATAAATGAGCAGCACAACCCATGCGCCGCGTGTGGTCATCGACACCAATCTGGTGCTGTCTGCCTTGGTATTTGCCCAAAGCCGTTTGACACCCTTGCGCCAAGCCTGGAAAAGCCAGCAGATTCTTCCCTTGCTGTCCAAAATCACCGTAGCGGAATTGATCCGAGTACTAAATTATCCCAAATTTAAACTCAGTACCTCTGACCAACAGGAACTGCTGGCCGATTATTTGCCGTATTGCCAAACCATCGTCATCCCTGAACCGCCACCCGTTACACCCGAATGCCGCGATGCGTTTGATCTGCCTTTCCTGCAGCTCGCCATAGCCGGGCAAGCCGATGCTCTGATAACTGGCGACCAGGAGTTATTGACGATTTCCGAGCCCTTTATCTGCCCGATTCTGACGGCGGAACAATTCTTGCCAAGCCTTAACGCATGACGACCAATAACATCGTCGTCAAACTACGGAACCGATGCAACTATTGATCGCCGCACTTGCCGAGCATTTCGAGCCAATGGCATCGACGAATTGCAGGTATAAAGCCGTGCCCAACCGCAAACCCGATGGCTACCGGATGGTCAATCCGCGCATCTCAACCCGGTCGCTTCGAATATCGAATTCCCAAAATTCGTTGGGAATCCTTATTATGAGGGTGTCGTAAAAACCCCCTTGCGGGAGAGGGGTTGGGGCGAGGGGAAATGCAAGGTAAGGCATTGATTTCATCCCCCCTCACCCTGCCCTCTCCCGCGAGGATAGGGTTCTGTTTCGACTTTTACGACACCCTCCAATGAAAGTTACCGGACGGCCGCCACCCAATCCGGTGTCGGAACGCTGTCAATCTCGGCTAAAGCCGCACCTACGCCGCTGACTTTCATTTACCGGAGTGACGCCAGCGGTTTCATGATCCCTTGACTGCTTGAGTTAAATGAACTGCCGTTTTTTTCGGACTTAGGCATTCAATTCCGGAATACCGGCGGCCAGATGCTTGCGCAGCAAACCGATCTGTCTTTGCAATTCGTCTTCGGCGTCGCCGACGGTTTTGAAGGTTTGTATCAGCTTTTGTTCGTTCAGCGCATCGGGATAATTCGCATCGACAAAATCCAATATTTCCGCGTCCATTTCGGTCATGCTGTTAACGATCTCTTCCATCTTGTTCAATACCGCGCGCAATTCGTTCAAATCTTTTGCCATAAATACTCCTCCAGTTTTGTTAGTCTTCAATGATCGGCTTTTAGGCGGGATTGCTTAAAAGCCTGGTCAATCCGGCCAGCAAGGCCGAATTCCCGGTTGCCCCGCACCAGCGCGGGACTGTCGATGGCAGGCCGCGACTTGCGTACCTTTCGTCATCGAAAAACCTGTTTACGTCAAACAACCCGGTCGCGCCAAGCGTTCCCGATAGGCAATCGCACCACGCCTGCAATACAATATCCGCCCCGACCGTCCTGCCGGCGGCCGATATTTTGTTTATCCATTCAATCCGCAACCAGCATGAGCAAAGACATCCGCATTCAGCGCCTCAGCGGCGCGGCCTTGATTCAATACATTCCCGAACTGGCGCGGCTGCGCATCGAGGTGTTCCGCGACTTCCCCTACTTGTACGACGGCGATTACGAGTACGAGAAAAAATACCTGCAAACCTATATCGACTGCCCGGACAGCGTGATCGTGCTGGCCTTCGACGGCGAAGCCATCATCGGCGCCTCGACCGCGATCCCGTTGAAATACGAAACCGCCGAAGTCCAAAAGCCGTTCGTGGACCACCGTTACGATCCGGAGCAGGTGTTTTACTGCGGCGAATCGGTGTTGAACAAAGCCTATCGCGGCCTGGGCATCGGCGTTAAATTTTTCGAGCAACGCGAAGCCCATGCCGCCGATTTGGGCGGCTTCAGGCACATCACGTTCTGTTGCGTCGAGCGCCCCGCCGATCATCCGCGCCGGCCGGCCGACTATGTGCCGCTGGACGCCTTCTGGAACAAACGCGGTTATTTCAAGCATCCGGAACTGAAAACCACCTATACATGGAAAGATCTCGACGACGAGACCGAAACCCCCAAACCGATGACCTTTTGGTTGAGAGAAGACCGTGCCTAAAATCGCCAGCGCCCAATACGACATCAGTTTCCTGGAAACCTGGGAAAACTTCGCAGCCAAAACCCGCCGCTGGGTACAAGACGCGGCCGACAACAAAGCCGACATCCTGCTGTTCCCGGAATACGCCTGCATGGAACTGGCATCCTTGTTTCCGAAGGATGTTTATTCGTCCTTGAACGGCCAACTGGATGCATTGCAAACCCTGCTGCCGCCATACCTGGATTTGTTCAAAACCCTGGCCGCCGAGCACCGGGTGTATATCCAGGCCGGCACGTTTCCTGTCAAACACGAAAACGGCGAATTCCGCAATCACGCCTATTTCTTCACGCCGCAGGGCGACGTGGATTATCAGGAAAAGCTGACCATGACCCGTTTCGAGAACGAGCAATGGCATATCTCGCGCGGTCTGGACATCAAAGTGTTCGACACCGTATTCGGCAAGATCGCGATCAACATCTGCTACGACAGTGAATTTCCCCACTACGCCCGCCAACAAGCCGAACGCGGCGCCACGTTGATCTTGGTGCCCAGTTGCACCGACACCGAAGCCGGTTATTATCGGGTACGGATCGGCTGCCAGGCCCGCGCGCTGGAAAACCAATGCTACGTCGTGCAAGCCTCGCTGGTCGGCGACGCCGCCTGGTCCGAAGCGGTCGATGTCAATCGCGGCGCGGCAGCCATTTACACGCCGGTGGATCGCGGCTTTCCGAACAACGGCATTCTGGCGATCGGCGAGTACAACCAAGCCCAATGGGTATACGCCGACCTGGATCTAGCCGCCGTCGAAACCGTGCGCCGGGAAGGCCAGGTGTTTAACTACCGCGATTGGCCCAAGCAGTTCGATTGCCGGTAATGGCCGACAAGTCCCGTACGGTTGGCCTTAAGGCTCGGCCAACCGTCTTTAGAAACCCGTCCAACGAGAACCCGCGACTGCGTTAATCCCCGACCGTGTAATCCCTAGACTCCATCATATTTTCCAGCATGCCGAACAGGCGTTGCGGCGTAATCAAACACCCGGCCGCTCCCGGTCTGGGCATGATTTCCACCGTGACTTCCTCGCGCGCCAGCTTGTTCAAGGTCTGATAGGTAAAGAAATCGACCGATTCCACACCCGGCGCCAGATGCGCCCATTCACCGGCGACGGCATCGGCCGCGTAGCGCTTGTAAGGCCAAACCGGCAGCGTATTCCGGCCATCGAGCTCCCGAATCAAAGGCTGCGGCCCCTCCTTCAGCCCCCAGACTTCGTCGGTCTCGAAGATTCGATACAGAAAATATTCCAATCGTTCTTCGTCACTCATATCCGGAACGGCGGCGATTTCTTCGGGATGGGGATCGTAGCGCATGTCGAGGCCTATGCTGATGAATTTGACTACAGTTCAGCAAAAATCGCACCATACCCGGCGCGCGTCGTCGGCGGCGGATTTTCCCCAGCCAACGAGTTGCTCGGCCAATGCGTCGTCGGACAGGCTCACCCACATTTGTCGCAAACCCGACATTCCTTCATCCGACCGAAAGACCGCTTTGCCAACCTGTTAAAAGCGCCCACATCGCGCCGCGACTCGAAGACTGCCCGACTATACCGTTTCGGCCCAATCGGTCGATAATGTCGGCACTTAACCGAATAGACGAAAACTGATGGACAACTCGACAATCGCCAATCCCGCCAGCAAACCCGCCCTACCCGAACATTCGATGATCGTTTCGATGCTGCGCATAATCGTCCAACCGCTAACGACGATGGCCGGCATACACGCCAAATACGGCGATTTGGCGCTGGGAACGGTCTTCAAGAAGAAGATACTGTTCGTCCGCGCACCGGAATACATCGAGCAAATTTTTAATCTGGAAGGCAAGGGCTTGCTGAACCGCGACTTCATGTACGACGCCAAGCAAGCGCTGTTCGGCAACGGCCTGATTAACAGCGAATCCGAGGTCTGGAGCAAGCAACGCCGCCTGATGCAGCCGATGTTCACCAAGGATGCCGTCAAAACGTGGGAACAACTGATCGTCGCCGAAGCGGCCGCTACCGCCGAACGCGTGAAGCTCGCGGCGGGCGGCGACGTTGATTTAAGCGCCGAGCTCCGCGGTCTGATTCAGCGCATCTTTCTGCAAGTCCTGCTCGGCAAATCGGTGGACCAGCTCAGCAACGGCGCGCAACTGATCAACGTCATCGACGTACTCAGCCGGGAATTGCCGCTGCAACTGGGCGTACATCTGATCTTCGGCCAGCGGCTGAAGCGCTGGATACCGCTACGAAGCAAGAACTACCGCGCGGCGGTTGAGTATCTGAAAACCTTTCTCTACGCCGAAATCGAACAAAAACGCGCGAATCCAGGACAAGACCTGATTTCACTGTTGCTGCAAGCCCAGGACCGAAGCACCGGCTATACGATGCCGAACGACTTGCTGCGCGACGAATCGGTCACGCTGTTTTTTGCCGGCCAGGAAACCACGATCAACACGCTGTTATGGTTTTTTTATCTGACCGGCAAGCATCCGGCGGTGCGCGAAAAAATCGCCGCCGAAATCGCCAGCTTGCCGAACGAACCGCTCCAGGCCGGCCATCTGGCCCAACTGAGCTACACCAAGGCGGCCTTAAACGAAACCCTGCGCCTGTATCCGCCCACCTCGGCGCTGACCACGCAGGCGCTGGCGGACATCGAGCTTGGCGACTACGCCATCGCCAAGGACACCATCCTCCTGTTGACGATGCACGCCACCCACCACAATCCGCGCCTATGGCCTCGCCCCGACGAATTCGACCCGAACCGATTTCTGGACGATAGCGTTGCGCAACGCCACAAATTTGCGTTCTTTCCGTTCGGCGGCGGCCTGCACAATTGCATCGGCAAGCATTTCGCCGAACTGGAAATGTTGCTGATCATCGCCAGCTTCTTTCGGGCATTCCGCTTCGAAACCGACATTACCCTCAAGGAAGCCTTTAGCGTGACGCTGAAACCGGACGGACCGGTGGTGGGGCGAGTGTCGGCCGATTCGCCATCGGCCGGGCAGCGAAATCCAAACTCAGCACGGTAAGGATTGGCCGATCTGGGAGCCGCAAACCAAGTCGTCCGAATCTTACTGAGTTAACGGCTTCTGCGCTTCGATGCCGGCCCGTTCCGCGACGCAATCGCGGTTCGGCGCCACGGCCTCCTCGCTCAAATCGTCCAATTCGTCTTTCGCCTGACTCAAATCGTCCTGAAAATGACGATCGGCATGGAGCTTAGCGACCGTATACGCGCCCAGGTAGCGTCCCCATACAGTATCGCTATACCAATGTACGTTACAGACCACCCGACTTAATCCGAAAGCCTGGGCGCGGGCTAGAATCGCATCGGCCCGCGCGGGAACCAGTTCGGCCAAAATCAAGCCCCAAGCCATGCCGATGGCATTGTGTCCGGACGGATAGGAACCGCCGGCCTCCAGACGGGCGCGATCGTCCGGCGTGCAAAACCGGGCGTCGTTGACCATGAACGGCCGGGGACGTTTGTATCTATCCTTTGCCGCGCCGGTGGCCGCGCCCGCGTCCTGCTTGACCTTCTTCAACAGCTTCACCAAATGGGGGGTATGTTGCTCGTCCACCGGCACGCCCAGCGCGCAGGCATAGGCGCTCGCGGCATTCGGGAAACTCAGGTCGGCATCCTGTATCGCCAACGCCCAGGCAGGCGTATTTCGCAACGCAAAGCTTTTCTGGGCGTAGATCAAATCCAACGCAAAACTCGCCGACCCGTCCGCCGGCGGTAGCGGCAACAAACCCAAGCTGTCCGGGATCGCGTTGGTCGGCAAATAGCCACGGTCTCTATTGCCGCCGATTTCCGGCGGAATCGGCGTCGCGCCGGCATCCGCCAACACATCCTGCAACGCGCCGCTTAAGCACAAAACGGCAAACAGCCGTCCCCAAATTTGATAAGTTCTGTTCCGCATGGACTGACTCCCGGTCACCGAGTGGTGGGCTGATGAAGAATGCAACGACTGATTGCTCCGCATGCAGCATAGAAGACAATTCCCTGTTCGGCAAAATCGTCGGCTCTCGAACGGTAACCTTAACGGCGGGGCGCTTCGCGACGCGATGTCTTGAAGCAAGGCTGGCCCTGGAACCGCTTTCCAAACGACAGGGTAAACCCGACTCGCGGCGTTCGAGTCGGCGATCCGGCTGCGTGCTGTGCCCGCTATCGATGTCGCAGTTTGCCAACCCGATCGCGCGCGGTTGATTCGCAGGGGCTCACATCGAAAACGTACGTCACATGCATCAAGTCAATTCCTTCAGTCGTCTGACCGCCGTGCGCACGATCGTTTTCATCCCGACGCCACCATGACTCAGATGCGCGACGACTTGGCGGCGCAAACTGGGCGCCATGAACTCCCTCATGTGCGACACCAATCCCTGAACGGCCTCTTCTTCCGGATAGGCTTCGTAAAACCGGCCCACGTCGTTCAGATTGTTGAGTAGTTGCTCCAGCGTTTTCGTCGGCGCCGGCGCCGAAATCAACCGTTCGTAGATGCGATGTTGCATGGTTTTCTATCCTCCCGGCGTGTGCGACTACAAGTCTTTATATCAATTAAGATATATCGTTAGACGATTATACGCATACTCAGACCAACCGAACCAGAGAATACATTGGGATTCAGCCATTACATTTAGGAAATTTACTATTCGCAACGAGTAAAAAATAACCGAAACCCGACAGACTTCTGTCCGAGTTTTCAACAAATCGTCGGCTAAAAACAGGCTCACAACTGGAAACAATCAACAGTAAATAATTATTTTTTATATATTTTTATAGAATCCACCCACCTCCATGGACTAATAGGCGCCGCGTGAATCTCGGCAGCCGCGCTCAGCGGATCGATTTGCGAGTAAAACCGCCCATTCGTAGATGCGCGCGATCATACGATATATACTAAACGATATATCCATAAGCACATCCCACCTCGCTCCATGGATAAGCACCCACCCAGCCGGTCTCGCTCGTTTCGAATCCGGCGGGCAACGACCTATTTCGATCTACATAACCCGGACCTCAGTCCGGAAAACGCTTTGGAGAACACTCGATGACGCATCAATGCGGTAATTGCGGCTGCGGCGGCGATTTCGGCACGCCGGCAAAAATCTCGGACACGCTGGTGGAACTGGAAATCGATCTGGTCAAAATCAACGTGCCGCAAGGCACCTCTCTATTGCGCGCCGCCGCGATGGCCGGTATCGAAATTCCCAAGTTATGCGCGACCGAAAGCCTGGAACCATTCGGCTCCTGCCGCCTCTGCCTGGTCCAGGTCGAAGGCCGGCGCGGCTATCCGGCATCTTGCACCACGCCGGCCGAAGCCGGCATGGTGGTCAAGACTCAAACGCCGCAACTCGCCAACATTCGGCGCGGTGTGATGGAACTGTATATTTCCGACCACCCGCTGGATTGCCTGATGTGTCCGGCCAACGGCCACTGCGAATTGCAAACCATGGCCGGCCGGGTCGGCTTGCGCGAAGTGCGTTACGGCTACGAAGGCCACAACCATTTATCGCTGACCAAGGACGAATCCAACCCCTATTTCAGTTACGACCCGTCCAAATGCATCGTTTGCAACCGTTGCGTGCGTGCCTGCGAACAAATCCAGGGCACATTTGCATTGACGATAGACGGACGCGGTTTCGAATCGCGGGTATCGGCGGGACAAAATCAACCGTTTCTGGATTCGGAATGCGTATCCTGCGGCGCCTGCGTATTGTCCTGCCCGACCGCGACCTTGATGGAAAAGACGCTGATCGAACACGGCCAGACCGACGATCACATCGTCACGACTTGCGCTTATTGCGGCGTCGGCTGTTCGCTGGTCGCCGAGGTCAAGGGCGACCAGGTCGTCAACCTGTTTCCGAATAAGAACGGCCACGCCAACCACGGCCACGCCTGCGTCAAGGGCCGCTTCGCCTGGGGTTACGCCAATCATCCCGACCGGCTGACCAAGCCGATGATTCGCGAGAAAATCACCGATCCGTGGCGGGAGGCCAGTTGGGAACAGGCCATTCAGTTTGCGGCGGACAAATTCAAAGCCATCCAGGCCAAATACGGCAAAAACGCGATTGGCGGCCTGGTATCGTCCCGCTGTACCAACGAAGAGGATTATCTGGTACAGAAACTGGTGCGGGCAGCGTTCGGCAATAACAACGTCGACACTTGCGCGCGAGTGTGCCATTCGCCGACCGGTTATGGCTTGAGCGCGACCTTCGGTACCTCGGCCGGCACCCAGAGCTTCGATTCGGTGATGGATGCCGACGTGGTGATGCTGATCGGCGTCAACCCGACCGACGGCCATCCGGTGTTCGGCTCGCAATTGAAGCGCCGCCTGCGCCAAGGTGCCAAACTGGTTGTCGTCGATCCGCGCGAAATCAATCTGGTCGACTCCGCCCACATCAAGGCGGATTTCCATCTCAAACTGCGCCCCGGCACCAACGTGGCGATGGCGAATGCGCTGGCGCACGTTATTGTCGGCGAAGGTTTGTACGACGAAGCTTTTATCGACCAGCGTTGCGACAGCCAGGAATTCGCCAAATGGAAGGACTTCATTCTGGACCCGCGCCACTCGCCGGAAGAAACGGCGGCGATTACCGGCGTGCCCGCCGAACAGGTACGCAGCGCCGCGCGCTTGTTCGCCAGCGGCGGCAACGGCGCGATTTATTACGGTTTGGGCGTGACCGAACACAGCCAGGGCTCGACGATGGTCATCGCCATCGCCAACCTGGCGATGGCGACCGGCAACATCGGCCGGCCCGGCGTCGGCGTGAATCCGTTGCGCGGCCAAAACAATGTGCAAGGCTCCTGCGACATGGGCGCCTTCCCGCACGAATTGCCCGGCTACCGCCACGTCTCCAACGATGCGGCGCGCGCCACGTTCGAACAAGCCTGGGGCGTGGAACTGCAAAACGAACCCGGCCTGCGCATTCCGAACATGTTCGAAGCCGCGTTCGACGGCGCCTTCAAGGGTCTATATTGCCAGGGCGAAGACATCGCCCAATCCGACCCGAACACCCAACACGTCGAAGCCGCACTGCGGGCGATGGAATGCATCGTCGTGCAGGACTTGTTCCTGAACGAGACCGCCAAATTCGCTCACGTACTGTTGCCCGGCGCGTCGTTCCTGGAAAAGGACGGCACCTTCACCAATGCCGAACGGCGGATTTCCAGGGTACGCAAGGTCAAGGCGCCGCTGGGCGGATACGGCGATTGGGAAGCGACGATGATGCTGGCTAACGCGATGGGCTACCCGATGCACTACGATCATCCGTCGCAAATCATGGACGAGATCGCCGCGCTGACGCCGACTTTCAACGGCGTCAGCTACCAAAAATTGGAACAAATGGGCAGCATTCAGTGGCCCTGCAACGACAGTGCCCCCGACGGTACGCCGACGATGCACATCGACGGTTTCGTGCGCGGCAAGGGCCGCTTCATGACCACCGAATACGTCGCCACCGACGAAAAAGTCACCCGCCGTTTCCCGCTGATTTTGACCACCGGTCGGATTCTGTCGCAGTACAACGTCGGCGCCCAAACCCGGCGCACCAAGAATACCGCCTGGCATCCGGAAGACATCCTGGAAATCCATCCGCACGACGCCGAGGAACGCGGCATCGTCGACGGCGATTGGGTCGGCATCCAAAGCCGGGCCGGCGAAACGGTATTGCACGCCAAAGTCTCGAGCCGGGTGCAGCCCGGCGTGGTCTACACCACTTTCCACCACCCGTTTTCCGGCGCCAACGTCATCACCACCGACAACTCCGACTGGGCCACTAACTGCCCGGAATTCAAGGTCACCGCGGTGCAGGTCGTTAAAGTCGCGTTGCCTTCTGAATGGCAGCAACGCTATCTGCAATTTCGAACCGCGCAGGAAAACTTCTTGAAACGCCCCAAAGCGTCGGCCGACGGCTAAACCGTGCGAAGACCGGCGTTCGCCAGCGCTAAGCGTCGGCGCACCCACTTACCCAGGAGACAGACCATGACCGCATCCGACTTTGATTCAAAGTCGCCGGCACCCGCCGGCGAGTCGAACGCCGATTGCCATGCCGCCTCCGGCCCGATGGAGGTCGGTGACGAGGTGCGCTGGAAGCCGGCTTCCACCGGCCTGGAGTTTCCGGCCGTGCCGTTTCCGTCCCGGCGGGTTTTCGAAGTGGCCGGCGCAAGCCTGCTCAGAGCATTGGTCCGCCGCCATCACCAACGCTTGTTGAATACGCCGATCGGACATTTGTTTCCGAAAGATCCCGCGCGCTTCGCGGCCGGCGTCGAAAAAACCGCCGATTTCATCGTCGAAGCGACCGGCGGTCCGGCCTTGTTTACCGCCAACCACGGTCATACCTGCATGCGCTCCCGGCATTTTCCGTTTACGATAGACGAACTGGCCCGCGAGATTTGGCTGGCGCAACTGTTGTCGGCCTTCGACGACGTCGGTTTTCCGGACGAGGTTAGAGAGGAATACTGGAATTGGGTGGAATCGTTGTCGATACGCGTGATCAACCGGCGCACGATGCGCGCGGCGCCGCGCCGCATCCCACTGGCCGGCGCGGCCACCGAATTGGCCGACGCTCTGGCTTTGCAACGACGGGTCGCGGCCGTCGCCGTCTAACGGATTGGCCGTGAACACCGAACCGCTTTCGACGTCCGCCGATCAACAAGCCATGCGCTTCGGCCTATTCGCCAATTTCGAGAATCCGGGCGGCGGTTTCTGTGCCGAAGCCCTGCGGGAAAGCGTGCTGACGGTCCAGCATGCCGAACGCCTGGGATTCGCCGAAGCCTGGATCACCGAGCACCATTTCAACCCCTTCAGCGTCAGCGCGGCGATCTTTCCGCTTTTGAGCTATCTGGCGGCCGCCACCACGACGATCCGGCTCGGCAGCGCGGCGGTACTGCTGCCGATACGCGATATTTTGCAAGTTGCCGAAGACGCCGCCACCGTCGATGCGCTCTCCGGCGGCCGCTTGCTGTTAGGCGTCGCGCGCGGCGGACCGTTTCCGCTGCAATTTCAACATTTCGGCGTCGATCAGGCGACGAGCCGCGAGCGCTTGTTGGAGGGCGCGCTTTTGCTGGAGAAATTGCTGACCGAAGAGAACGTCGATTTCGACGGCCGTTATTACCGCTACCAACAAGTGTCGATCTACCCTCGCCCAAGGCAATCCCGAATTCCAATCTGGCTAGCCGCCCTGTCGCCGGAAAGTATCGCGCTGGCCGCCACGCGCGGTTACGGACTGATGGGGGCGTCGGCCGCACCGGTCGAAAAGCTACATACCGCGCTGGCGGCCTACCGCGCCCGCGCCGCGCGAACCGCGCCGCCCTTCGTACTGTCGCGTTACTTTTTTTGCGCCGAACATCGGCGCGCGGCGATCGACGCCGCCTTGCCCTTCGTCCGCGATTTCGCCCGCAACATGGGCGCGGCAATCCAACGCGCCGCGCAAAGCGGATCGGCGGAGCTGCCGTTCGGCGTCGAAGCCGAAGCGTTTGCCGAGGAACGCATCCTGGCGAACGCCATCGTCGGCGACGCCGAGGAATGTCTGGATAAAATCAGAGCCTTGCACGACGCGCTGGGTCCGCATACCTTGATCTTGAAACCCGCTTCCTACGATCCGCTCGCCAACCGCGCCGCATTGAGCTTGATCGCCGGGCATCTCGACCTGACCACGGTCTGATACGGCGAAGGCCGTCTATTGCTCGGTACCTGCGGCCCAGCAACTGACGCTCAAGGATTCTCCGCCATAAATCCGCTCAACACCCGGCGCAGCCAGGCCAAACAACTACTCCGTCATCCGCTTTAAGCGATCGAAGGCAGCGGCCATGTCCGCCGGCGCCACGTCGCCAATCGCCGCGCCACAAATTTTCGCCGGCCAACCAGAGATCCAAATTCGAGGCATCCGCCAGCGCCAGGGTCACGGCTTGATTCAGCTCATACAAACCCCAGCCGTAGCCGGCGTCGCGTAACGTCGACTGCAAGGCGTTTTGAATCAAACTTCGAAACTGACGATGCGGCTCGGAATAAGGTATTTCGGTAATCCGCCCTTTCGCCGCGTCGACGCAAGCCTTGCGGTCGTAGCAAGCATGGCCGCGGCAGGCCAAGGGCCGAACCGGATAAATCATGCACACGCCGCGTTCCAAAAACGGGCAGCGCCGACGCAAGGCCACCCGCCGGGCCTCGTCCAGACCGGCGGTTTCCGCATTGGCCTTGACCACCCGTTTCGCCAAATTCAATTCCCGGCCGCGCGCTTGACCGTGGCGAATAAAGCGTTCGATTAACAGCACTTCCGGTGCGGTCGCGGTGACCCGCAACGTGCAGCAGGTAGCGCAGCCCTTGTCGCAATCGACCGGCGGATAATCGCCGGCCTCGAACCCGACGTTGCCGTCGAAACTGGAAAACGCTTGGGTCAATATCGCGCCGATCAAATCGCCGCCGCGAAAGCGGGCCAGCGTCTCGGCAAAGGCTTGAGCCTGGGCCGCGTAAAAGCCTAAAGCGTCTTCAGTCCGCATGCCTGCTCCTTTACGGCGTCCATCGTCCGTCGCCTCAATCGCCCGGTTTCAGGCATGACGTGGTTTTAGCCGGGGTGTAGTCGAAAAACATCCCGGTCTTGAAACTCTCCGCCATGTGTTCGGCGCGAGCGATGGCTTGCTCGGCCGCCGCCGGCGGCAGTACTTCCCGGGCAACGGGCCGAAAATACGCCAGCCAAATATCGAAGTCTTCGATTTGTATGGGTAAGCGCGCATGCACCGGATACGGGCTGCCGTGGTAACGGTCGGTAGCCAGCAGGGTGCGCGACCAAAAGTTCTCGACGACTCGGTGATGGGCGTCCCAATCGTCAATGACGCCGTCAAAAATACCTTTCAGGCGCGAGTCGGCGCTGGCCCGCTCGTAAAACACCCGTACCAGATCGGCGATCTGGCTCTCGGTCGCGATTAAATCTTCGTTTTGCATGACAAGCTCCTCCCAATAATCGTAACTGCATTCACACCCTCCGCGCCGGCACCCAAGGCGGATAAGCGTCTAGCTCGCGGCCCGTTCTCCTGAAAACGGCGCCGGCGTTGATGGCAAGGGTTCGCTCTATTACCTTGCTCATTTCGGTCGGTCATGGTCGCGGATCCAAAAATGGGGCGATCGGTGCCGAAGAGCCGTTGGCGCCGACCGCCGGAATCGCCAGCAGCTCGTCTTTGCCCAAGTTTGCGCCCAAGACGTGGCCGGCTTGGACTTGCAGGTCGCCGCCGAGGTGGCCGTGGGCAACGGTGAGCTGAGGATGATCGAACGGCGCCCTTTGGTATCTGACCCGCTCGTCGGTCAACGAGAGCAAAAAGTTAGTCAGATCGGTGACATTTTGTTCCGTCGTCGTCAACGTCGAAAAACCGGCCAGATGAAAATGCAGACTATCGCTGCTGAAATTGCCGTGCCGGCTATAAAACTCGATCACTTGCCGTAGAGTCGCCATGCCGCCGTTATGCATATAAGGGCCGGTCAATTCCACGTTGCGCAAGGTCGGCACTTTGAACGCGCCGTGGGTTGCCACGGCCATTTTACTGGCGGACAAATTGGCTAGCGCGGCGGCCGGAGTGGGGATATAAGCCGTCACCGCATTCGTGCAGTTTTGATTGCGCAACACGCCTTCGCGGCTACCGTCGGCCTGCAAGCCGTCGCTAGGCAAAAATACATTGGGCAGATTCACCGCAACGTTATAGGCCAGCGGGCTGATAAAATCGCAGGCGCGGATGCTGTTTACGCCCGGATCGAGCAAGCCCGTCGCGTTGCCCAACAAATACTCGACATATTGCGTGCTATAGGACAAGGGATTACCGAAATCGTCCGTGCCGCCGACGCCGGGATCGTCTTCCACATCGACGGCGCCGTTATTGGCGTAGCCCAAGTCCATGAATTTCGGTAACTGCTGAATGTTCGTGTCGCGGGTGACGATATTGCCGTAGCGATTGATGCCGCCCTTGGCGGCGGCGCCGAACGGGCCGAAGGCATTCGGACCGAACGCGATTGGCGTATCCGGGGGACCGAAGCTGGCGCCGGGCGTCGGCGTCAACAACGCCGCATTGGCCGCCACCGCCGCCAAACTAAACGCCGGGCCGGCATGGCATAGATTGCAATGATTGTTCACGAACAATTCCACGCCGTTTTTTAACGAGGCCACCAAGGTCTGGGTTTCCGCCTGCGTGGCGGCGGCAACGTTGCTCCAGGTCGGTTTCATGTTGGCGTCGATCGGGCTGAGATCGAACGGCGCCTGGTCGGAGATCAAGATCGATTCGTACAACTGTATGGCCAAACCGAAGAACATCGCGAAATTGGCCTCGATCTGGTTGTAAGGCAAGCCGCCGCCGGCCGGCGCGCCGAACGGACCGGTGCCGGCGTAGGACCAATAGCGCGGAGCGAAGGCGCGGGTGACCAGATTGCGGTAAGTCGTATTCAAGCCCGGCTTCCGGTTCGCGGCCAGACTCATCGCGCCCAACACGCTATCCTGGGGATGCACCAGTTGGTCGCGCAACACTTGCCGCGACAACACCTTGCGGCCTATGTCCTGCCAATGTCGGCCGTCGCAGCTCATTTCGGCGCTGTTGGTCGGCGGCGCGACCGCCTGCGAGGCCAACGAAGCATTGACCAAGTGCAGCCGTTGCTTGGCGACGGTTTTGGCATTCATTTTCACCCAGACGCCGGCGTCCGGATCGCGCTCGCCCCACGGGCTGCTGCCGTTGAAAATATTATTGGCGCGGCCGTCCCAAAAACTGCGGTGGTTGAACACCGCGTTGATCACGCTGGGCGCGTTGCGGGCCGTGGTTTGCCGGGTACCGACCGAACCGACCTTGAACAGCGGATCGGCGGAGCGCGCGCATCGATCGTTGGCGGAACCGAATTGCGATACGCTTTGATATTGCCCGCTAAAACTGCCGGCGGAGCCGACCACGTCGTCGCTGCTGAACACCACCCGGCTGGTGTTGTCGGCCGGATTGCTGAATTGATGCAACGGAAAGTCGTCCAGGCTGAGCGTGTGATTCGGACCGCCGCCACCGGAAGGCAGGGTATCGAATGTCCGGCCGCTAGCATGGACACTGTTCCCACCAGGATTGAGCTGATTTTTGCCCCGCCCGTCGGCGCCGGCGTGGAAATGGCAGGACGCGCAGGCCTGACCGTCGCTGCCGACCTCCCGATCCCAGAACAAGGCCTTGCCCAACGCGATCGCGGCGTTTTTATCGACGACGATGGGCGCGGCGCCGTCCAGCAGGCCCGGCACCGGCGGTATCGGCACGTTGCGCAAGGATACCGGCACCGGGCCTATCGCCAGCGCCGCTTGTGCCGCCAACAAAGCGCCGGCCAACATGACTAAAGGAATGACTCGCATGACCGCCTCGCTTTAATCGTCGTCTCGAACCGCAAGAACGCGGCCGGCGGATTGGCTCCGCCAACCGGCCATTAACGGCAAAGCGCCGCTCAGGAACAACCAAACGCCGGCCGGCAACGGCACCGCGGCGGGGCCGGCCTCCGCGCTGACGAAAATTTGCGAATGTCCGCCCGGCTTGGTGAGCTGATTGACCAGATAGGTGGCATTGGCGTCCGCCGCCGAACCGAACAGCGACACGGTGCCGCCGCCGGCGACGATGTTCAGCAGATCGGCGCTGTCGCCCAAATCCCAGAAGCGCGGCGCGCAAACGTCGTTGCTGCAATTGTTGGTGCCGTTGAAATCGCCGCCGGTATAGCTGTAGGTGCCCAAGGTTTGGATACCGTCCAGCAAGTTAGCGTACTTGCCGCCGGCGCCGAACACCGAATTCCAGTTCAAATCGTTATTGGCCAAGCCCAACGGGCCGGCCGCCTGTTTATCGAACCAGCCATTGTTCGCGAGCAGCGAAATATTGAAAGCCCCGGCGGCCGGCACGTTGAACTGCGGATTGTGCGCGGGCACGCCGAGGATGTCGAAATTGGTGTACCACTTGACCCGCACGTCGGTGACATGCCAGTTGCCGACACCGTATTGGCTATCGAAGCCGGCCTTGATCGCCGCCGTATCGTAAGCCACCAGTAAATCCAAGGTACGCGGGTACATGATGCCCTGCACGTAGTCCGGCAAGTCGGCGGAAATCTGCATCGCCCCGAACGCCGACATATCGCGGTCGGCGTAGTCCGGGTCGCTGGAAATGAAGGTGTCGGCGACCGCGTCGATGTTCAGCGTGGTTGAGGCCGAGGCGGTTCCGGTTTGGCCGGCGAATATCACGGCCAAGCTGGCCGCCAGCGCGGCGCGGCGAAGGGAAAGTAGGTTCATGAGCATCGCTCCAACGTGTTTGAAATGATCCTAGAAAGCGCGGTTGGTCTATACAACACCCCGTTCGTCCTCAGCCCTTCGGCAGCGCTCGGGAGAGCCTTGTCGAAGGGCGAGCGGGATTTTTCGTTCGCCCAGAGGGTGGGCGCGTTGTGGGCCGGTCCTACTTGGACTTTGCTCGGCACCAGCGGCCCACGGCGACGGCCGATTCCCAGTAGGGACAAGCCCCCGCTCAAAAACAGACTAAGCCCGGCCGGCAGCGGCACGGCGGCAACGCCCGCCGCCGCGCTGACGAACAATTGCGGATGCGCGCCGGCGGCGCTGCGTTGGCTGACGATGTAGCTCACGTTGCTGTCCGCCGCCGAACCGAACAGCGATACGAAGCCGCCGTTGGCGATGCTGTCGTACAGATCGGCATTGGCGCCCAAATCCCAGAAACGCGGCGCGCAGACCTCGTTCAGACAATTGTTACCGCCGTTGAAATTGCCGCCGCCGTAGCTGTAGGTGCCCAGCACTTGCGCGCCATCCAGCAATTTGCCGTACTTGCCGCCGGCACCGAACACCGAATCCCAATTCAAATCGGTATTGGCAAAACCCTTGTCGCCGGCACTGGCCGCGTCGAACCAGCCGTTATCGGTCAACAACGAAATATGGAACGCACCGGCGGCCGGTACATTCAGCTGAGGGTTGGTAGGGGCCACGCCGAGGATGTCGTAATTGGAATACCACTTCACCTTGACGTCGGTGACGTGCCAGTTGCCGGCGCCGAATTCGGCATCGAAACCGGATTTGATCGCCGCCGTGTCGTAAGCAATCAGCGCGTCCATGGTTCTGGGCGTGGTCATGCCCTTTGCCGGATTGGCCAGATTCGCCGAAATCCCCATCGCCCCGAAATTGGACCAATCCCGATTGGACAGCACGGGATCGCTGTTCAGATAGGTATCGGCGACCGAATCTACGCTCAACGTCCCGGCACTGGCGGCGCCGAACGGCCCGGCCAGCAACGCCGCCAGCGTTGCCGAGGCGGATTGTTTAAACAGCTTATGTTGCATAAGTTTCCTCATCGATTGATTAAAATTTCCGCCAATTAGCTAACGGGCATAAAACTGCGGAATCATCCAAGCGCGTACCTTTTCGAGCCTTCCAATCGCAAAGCGGAACGGCGACCATTGAGTTAACGGAAAACACGTCGTTCGGCCTACCTATAGGGCACAACGGGATGCCGGAACCCATAAGCGCAAGCCCTTCACATCCTTGCGTGCTGGACACCGGCGGTCCGCGCCGGTATGACGGCAATGAGCACCCGCAAAACCCGGCAATCCAGCAAGAGCCGATCAACGCTGGTTCCCGGTTGGCTAACCATCGCCAATCCCCTCCTTGATCCGGTCGAAATGCCTTTTCTTTCCCCACACCCCGGTTTTCGCTGCCGAGGTTTTCAGCCACCAACGCCATTGATTCCTCCTCTTCCTAGCGCTCTTCCCGAGGTAGGGGACAAATCCGCGTTGAGGAGCCTCGTGCGTCGGTTCCGCAAGCTGGCCCGCTTGGTCACGGCGGCGGTTTTTGCAGCAACAATCCGTACATCGAACGAAAGGCGTTTGGATGGCGGGCTTCGAAGCTAGCCCAATTGGCCAAGTCGCTGCCGTTAGGGTCGTGCGGATAGTCGGCGTGGTACAAGGCGTTCAAGGCCGGCGGCAGGCCGCGCATGGCAATGAAGCGCAAATTGAGTTGTCGCAGTTGCGCGGCGATTTGCGGCAGCGTGTAGCGATGCTCGCAAGCGTGAAACACCAAGTCGCGGAACATGCCGAGGTTGTAAAAGTCGCGCCATTGCAACAGCGGCGCGAGTTCCGGGTAGTCGCCGGCGAGTATGGCTTGGCGCAGTTGGCGCATGCGATCCGGCTCCGCTTGCCAACCGTTGGCGGCGATCAGTTGCCGGGCGGCGTCTACCGGCCGCCGCGCCGCTTCGCTGTATAAACTGACCAGCATCACCCCGCCGGGCTTCAATAGATTGCAGAGGATGCGCCAGCCGTGCAGCGGTTCGGCCAGGTGGTGCAACACGCCGCTGGCGGTAATCAGGTCGAAACGTTCCGGGTAGCCGTCGAGCCGGGTCAGGTCGGCTTGTTTGAAATCGATGCGGTCTCGCAGGCCCAGTTCGCCGGCCATGCGCAGGGCATAGCTCAGGCTGGCTCGGCTGAGATCCAGCGCCAGATAACGGCCGATACGAATTTGCCGGGTTAGCGAAATCGGTTCCAGGCCGGTGCCGCAACCGGCGGTCAGTACCGCGATGTCGCCGTCGAAATCGGCGGACAGCGCCAAATCGGGGGCAAGGCCGCGCAGCCATTGGCCGGCGCTTTGCACTTGGCGGGCTTGCGGGTCTTGCCGCCAGCGCGGAAAGGGATGTTCTTCGTATTGACGGCGGACTTGTTCGGACACCGGGTCGGCGATGTCGGTGAGGCGTTCGACGGTTGCCGCCAATGTGCGCTCGTGCAAACAGGCTTGCCATTCGCGAACCAGAGCTTGCAGATGGGGCTTCCAACTGACGGCGGATTGGCAAAACAGTGACCGACTATCGGCTAATTCCAGACCGGAGCGGTACAACGCAAAATAAGTCAGCGCCGCTTGCCAGGCGGGTTCGGCCGGACGATCGCGGCCGGCTTGCAGCTGAAGAGCCAGCGCGGCCAGCCGTTGGCTTTCTTCCGGGTCTTCGGCGTAGGCATATTCGGTAAGCCATTGATACTGCGCCAGCGCGGCGATGAAGTCCCAGTCGGCCTTGCCGGTTTGCGGCGGGCGGTGCGGGTCAGCGGTGTAGTGCATCAACAGCGCCTTGCGCAGGCGGCGCAAGGCCAGTTCGAAGTCAGGCAGCGGTATCAAGGTGTTACGCAGCAGCAATTGCAATAACGGCGCTTGCAGCAGCGGACGCAAGCGGCCCTGGCGCAAGGCGGTTATGAGTTCGGCATCGTCGCCGCGCAACCGTTGCAAGGCCTGGCGGAAGGCGGCGTCGGCCAGCAAGGCGCGGCAGGCCGGCACCGCGTAATCGCTCAGTTCGGTTTGGCTGAGCACGCCGTGCAATACCCGGCGAAATTCGGCGGAATCGGGGAATTCGATGGCTTGAGTTTGTAATAACAGCAACAAGTTGCCGCGAGCTTCGGCATCGTTGGGCGTCAGCAGTAGCAAGCGGCTTTGTTGCAGCAAGGCTTCGTTGACCTCGCCGTGTCGATAAAGGGCCAGGGCATAGCCGGCCAGCGCGTGGCGATACGGCGGCCACTGCTTGGCTTTGCGCGCGGCGTCTCCGATTAGCGGACGCAACACCGCCAGCGCCTGGGCGTAACGTTGTTGGCGTATCGCCAGCGAGGCGTCGGCGAATGCCGCGTCCCAAGCGATAAAGACCGGATTGCGGCTCATGGTCGCCGCTCCTCAAGGCCGGGATAGCTCGGCAGCGCTTGCGGCAAGCGCTGCCGTAGGTTGGAGAAAATCGAGCCGCCGATGGCTAGGACCGCCGCGCGGGGCCGCGAACAAAACCGCCGGCGGGCGGTTTTGGCGCGGCTCGAGCGTTGGGTCGTTACCGGAACGGTGCGCATGGCGGCGGCTGGGAGGTCGGACGGCGCTAAGCGCGAACCGAGCCGGCGGCGTGCTTACGTTTGGCCAGACCCAGGAACGATAACGCCGGCCCGATGAACAACCATGCCGCGCCGGGTAGCGGCACGGCGGCCGGACCCGCTTCGGCGCTGACGAAGATTTGTGGATGAGCACCGGGCTTGGTCAACTGGTTAACCAAATAAACCACTTGATCGTCGGCGGCGTAACCGTGGAAGGACAGATAGCCGCCGGCCATGATGTCGGCAACCATGGTCGCATCCAGGCTGAGATCCCAATAGCGCGGCGCGCATTGTTGGGAAACGCAGTCGGTGGTGCCGTTGGAATTACCGGTCGGATAGTAAAAGGTGCCCAAGGCTTGCTGGCCGGAGAACAGACTGCTCCAGGCGCCGCCGTTGTACACCGAATTCCAGGTCACTTTCGGCGTGCTCACGGTCAAACCGGTAGGGCCGGCGGTGGCGGGATTGAACCAGCTGTCGTTACTGAAATAGGACACGCCGAAGTAACCGGCGTGCGGGACATTGAATTGGTTGTTGTTGGCCGGCACGCCTTGCACGTCGAAGTTGGTGTACCACTTCAGTTGCACGTCGGTGACGTGCCAGTTGCCGGCGCCGAATTGGCTGTCGAAGCCGGACTTGATGGAGGCGCTGTTATACGACACCAGGTTTTCCATGGTGCGGACCTGGGAGATGCCTTGTACCAAGTCGGCTTGCGGCGAGGAAATCATCATCGCGCCGTAGCTGGACATGTCGGAGTCGGCTTGTAAGGCGTAGTTGGTCAAAAAGGTGTCGGCCGTGGCTTCCACGCTTAAGGTGCTGGCGGCGGCCAGACCGGTGTACCCTATCAGCACCGCCCCGACGGCGAGCGCCAGTTCGGCTTGTTTGAATCGCAATCTGTTCATGAATGACCTATGGATTAAAAGTTGAATCGGTTAAAAGCCTATCGCGCCGCGTTCGAGCACGGCGGCGGATTCGGGTTGGCCGGCCTACCCTGGCCGCCCGCCCCGCGTCTTCCTTGTGCGCGGCACGGCCGCAGCTTCCCTTGACCTTGGCTATCCCAACCGTTGGCCGAGACGGTTATCCTCCGTGCGCGCGATTAGCCCTCGCTAGTCGCAATCACGGCCCGGCGCCGACTAAAGCCAAGCCAGCCGGTCAAAGCGCCACCAAACAACCAAACCGCCGCCGGTACCGGTACCACGGTGGCGGTCAGATAGCCCTCGGTGTTGACGCTCCAATTTTTGTCGTAGAACAGATAGGTGCCGGCGCTGCTGGTTTTTTCCGCGCCGAAACCGACGAAGCCGAAGAAATCGCTGGATACGTTGTAAGGCATCATGCCGACGCTATGGCCGGTCAGGCCAAGTTCGGCGACGAGGAAGGCTTGCGGGGCGGTGAAATAGCGGTAGAACAATTCGCCGTAGGTATTGGCCAGCGGATCGTAGCTGCGGTATGTGGAAGCCAGGGCGCTATCCAACACCGAGCCGCTATGGCCGTTGATGGTCCAATTCAGCGAGGTCATGATTTCGCTGTCGCTATTCCAGATAAAGGCGCCGCTACCGATGGCGCCGTTATGTTTGTCGGTCAAATTCAATTGATATTCGACAATGGCGGCCTGGCCGGGGAACGAGGCCGCGCCTAAAACGGCAACCAGCGCCAGGGTCGAAGCTTTGGATCGGGGTTTAACAGTTTTCATGATGAATCATCCTTTTTGGGTAACGTTAAAAAAAAACCGGTGTAACGAAAGCCTGAAGCTGTGCGCGGCTAGACTTTGCCGGTCGCAAAGGCCGTCCTAGCCCGGCTAAAACCAATCCAACCCAAGCAGGTGCCGCCGAACAACCAGATGGCCGCCGGCAACGGCACCGGCGCCGTGGAAGTCAGGTGGGATTCGATCCCGGCCTGGGCGTAAAGGCCGACCGCAGCGCCCGGTACCAGCGTGAATGTCCAAACAGCCGAGCCGGCGGCGGATTGTTGATCCTGTAGCTGCCCGGCAAAGCTTGCCGCCGCGCTGTAATCCGAGCCGGATAGCTGGTCGGCGGCGTCCCAGTAGTCGAACAGGATCGCGCTGGTCGCAAACGCGCCGTCGACGGCGGCACGCAAGGCGTAATCCAGGGTGATCGACAAGTCGTAGCTATAAGGTCCGGCATTGCTGAGCTCCAAACCGAACTGTCCGGTATGCCAGGTATCGACGCTACCGTCGTAGGCATTGCCGCTGACCGCGAACGAGCCGTTGAATAGACTGGCGACGGCGCTTGCCGACGGATTGGGGCTGTTGGCCAGATAAGTGCCGTCGCCGGTGGCGTTGGCATAAAAGCTGAATTCGTCGTTAGGTTGCTGGTAGGTTCCGAGGATGGACAAGCCCGTCCTGTCGCCGGCCGTGGGATTGGTGCTGTCCAAAATGCCGATCGAGTAGCTCAGCGTGACGATGCTGTCGTAGCTGGCGGACGCGTGGGCGGAGTTTAGCCGGCACAGGCTTAGCGCCAATGCGAGGCCTAGGTTTAGCGGTCTAAAAAACGCTGTTTTCATAGTGGTTTCCGAATGTTGGGAGTCGATACGCGCGCGGGCCAGCCTTAGGGCGACGGCGCTAAAAACGGGGTAATCGGCACGGCCGCGCCGTCGGCGCCGACCGCCGGCAAGGTCAGCGTTTCGTCCTTGGCCAAATCGGCACCCAGCGAATTGCCGGCTTCAACTTGCACATCGTTGCCGACGTGGCCGTGGGCGACGGTTAATTGCGGATGGTCGAACGGGGCTTTTTGGTAGCGCACCCGTTCGTCGGTCAGCGCTTTCAGGAAATTACTCAGATCGTCGGTGTTTTGCGAGTTGACCAAATTCGCCGCGATCGGGCCGATCACGCCGTGCAATTCCGGACTGGCGAAATTGCCGTGCCTGGCGTAGAACTCGATGACTTGCACCAGCGTCGCCATGCCACCGTTGTGCATGTAAGGCCCGGTCAATTCGACGTTGCGCAGGGTCGGCACCTTGAACGCGGCGTTGGTCGCGACAGCCATTTTGCTACCGTTCCGGTTAGCCTGAGCAGCGGCGACGGTCGGGATATAGGCCGTGACCGGATTGGCGTTGCGGCAGTTTTGGTTGCGCGCCACCCCTTCCCGGCTGCCGTCGGCCTGGATGCCGTCGCCGGGCAGGAAAATATTACTGAGCGGAGCGTTCAAGTTGACCGCCAGCGGAATCAGAAAGTCGCAGCTACGCACGTTGTCGATCGGCAAATCGAAGACCCCGGCGTTATTACCGGCCAGATATTCCACGTATTGGGCCGCGAACGATAACGGCTGGCCGAAGGGATCGACGCCGGCCACGCCGGGATCGGTATCCGGCTTAGTCACGCCGACATTGGTGTAGCCCAAATCCATCAGGCGCGGCAGGTTCTGGCCGGTATTATCGCGAGTGACCGGATTGACATAGCGGGAGATGCCGGCGCCGGCGGCAATATTATTCGGGCCAAAGGCATTGGGGCCGTAGGCGATGGGGGTCGCGGGCGGGCCGAAGGTGGCGCCCGGCGTCGGCGCAACCAATGCGGCGTTCGTCGCCACTGCCGCCAAACTAAGCGTTGGTCCGGCGTGGCACAACGAGCAGTTATTGTTAACGAAAAGACTAACGCCGCGTTTCAGCGACGCGACCAGCGCCGGATCGGATACATTGGACCAAGTCGGAATCATGGCCGCATCCAGCGGGCTTAAATCCAGCGGCGATTGGTCGGATACCAAGGTCGATTCGTACAATTGAATCGCCAGACCGAAAAACATCGCGAAGTTGGCTTCCATCTGGTTGTAGGCCGCACCGCCGTTGGCCGGGGCGCCGAATTTGCCGACACCGCTGTAAGCCCAATATTGGGAGTTGAAAGCCTGGATGACCAGGTTTTTGTAGGTGGTTTTCAAGCCCGGCTTCAGATCGCCGGCGCCGCTGTTGCTTAACCCGCCCAACACGCTGTCTTGGGGATGTACCGGCTGGCTTTGCAGCGGTTGGCGATTGAGCAATTTGCGGCCGATGTCCGGCCAGGTGCGGCCGTGGCAGCCCATTTCCACATCGTTGAAAATCGGCGGCGCCACCGCTTGCGAGGCCAACGCCGAGTTGATCAGATTCAAGCGTTGTTTGACGACGGTCCTGGCGTTGACTTTGAGCCACACGCCGGCATCCGGATCGCGCGGACCCCACGGACTGCTGCCGTTGAAGCTATTGTTGGCGCGGCCGTCCCAGAAGTTGCGGTGGTTGAACACCGCGTTAATCACGGTTGGCGCATTGCGCGGCGTGACCTTGCGGGTACCGATGTGGCCGAGGTTAAACACCTCGTTGGCGCCGCGCCGGCATTGGTCGTTGGCACCACTGAAGGTCGAAGTGCCTTGAAACTCGCCGCCGAAGCTGCCTGCGGAGCCGGCCACGTCGTCGGTGTTGTAAATCAGCGTGCTGTTGTCGGTGACATTGCCGAAGCGTTGCAGCGGAAAGTCTTCGGCCATCAGCGTGTGATTGGGACCGCCGCCGGACGGCAAGGCATCAAAGGTTTGACCGGTAGGCTGGATAGAATTTTGTCCCGGATTGATCTGGTTCTTGACCCGGCCGTCAGCGCCGGCGCTGAAATGGCAAGACGCGCAGGCCTGACCGTCGGAGCCGAGGTTTTGGTCCCAGAACAGCGCCTTGCCCAAGGCGATCGCGGCAGTTTGATCGACCACGATCGGATTGGCGCCGTCCAGCAGGCCGGGCACCGGTGGTAGAGGCACGCCGCGCAGCGACACCGGTAGAGGGCCGGCGGCCTGCAAGGTCATCACGGCGGACAGCAGAGCGCCGCCGCAAAGCATTCGATACATGGCACGCATGGAAAATTCTCGCGACTGTTTTTACAAGTTATCAGGTGACTCGGCGTAGCCGGTCGCACACCAAGGGATCGGCGTGGGTCCGGCGTGCGCCGAACCGAAGGATTTAAGCGGCTATAACGCGTTTGCGCGATTGGAATGCCAATCCCAGCACGCCGCTCAGCATCATCCAAGCCGCGGCCGGCAACGGTACCGCGTTGACCACGGTCAAGCTGCTCAAGTTGGACATGTAGCGTCCGCCTCGAGTATCGCCGGGAATGATCGTGCGGAAGACCCCGGCATTGCCCAAACCACTGCCTATGCCGTCGGCGTAAGCAATCAAGTCGGGCGTGCCGCTAGCTTGCCGCGCCAGGATCTCGCCGAGCGAGTAGACCACGGTGTAATTATCGGTAGCGGTCGCGACCACATAGGAAGTTTTCAGCGATGACGGATTGGTCGAGATACCGGACGCCACCAATAAATCCCACATCGACACGCCGGTGAATCCGGTCGCCGAACCCGTCGCCAAATTGCTGAAAGTCGTAATCGGGGTCAGCGAGCCCGGTAAGTTGGCCAGCGAGTAGCTACCGGGATTGCTTACCGCACCACCGACCGTGAATGAATTCGCTATACCGCCACTCCCTGTTCCCTGCCAAGCGACATGACCGACATCCAAACTGGTCAGGCTGGTCACGCTGGCGCCGTCGGCCGCGATCAGGCTGGGCGCGGCCAAGACGCCGTTGCTGTCTTGAAAGGCAATGATGTCCTGGGCTCCCCCGAAGTTGCCGCCGAGCTGATTGCCCATCGTGTACACGGCGCTACCGTTATTACCGGTCGCAACCACAAATTCACGTAAGAGATCGTTTTTCGGGCCGTTCGCGCTGTTAGGCTGCGTGGCGACATAGCTGTTCAAATAACTATACAGCGACACGCCGGTATAGGTATTGCCGCCGACCGTTACCGACGTAGCGGCGCCGAAAGCTTGCAGATCGGCGATGCTGAAACTTGCCGGGCTACCGCTTTTCAGGTAACCGCTCAGCATGACATCCGCCTCGGCGCTTGCCGGCAGCGACAGTGCAATGACCGAAGCGGCCAAGACGGTACGAGCTATCGATTTCAGGTTTTGCATGGTTTTCTTCCTCTGGTTCAAATAAAGTGGTCCGTGCGTTTTTAAAGTCGCGGCTGTTAGCCCAAGTCCCCAGCAGTCCTCTACCAAGTACCAAGCGCAGGAAGCCACATGCCGTTCCGCCGCCAAGTCCCAAACAAAGCCTGTATTTAAGATGACCCTGGCGACGAGAATTTTTTCGATTTGTTATATCCGTCAAAATATATCGACGTTATGCACAATAAGTTATAACGAAATTGTTTGTCAATCCGGGTTTTTTGGACTAGCCACTGCCAGCATGAGCCTGGAAGCTACTCTGACAATCGGGGCTACGGGGGAGGCATCAGATTAAGGCGATAGGTTTTTACATATATTCAATCGTTAGCTTTTTAGTTAAGCCGCGAACAAATTGAATAACAGGCTTCATTGAAAATACCTGAGAAATAGTATGGTTCACGATCGTTTACCGCTTCGCCTGTCAATCGACGCCGCCGTCGCGCTGCAGCGTCGGTTTATTGCGATTTGGAAGCCCATACCTGAAACGCCGAAAGTTCGGCAACGACTCGCCGACGAGTGGCGAGCCCTCGGCCTGACGGAAGTAAGCCATAAGCGCTAAGCCGAGCCGGCCTAATGCCTGCTTCGGCAACCGGTTAACGACTAACGCGCGCTTAGCCTTCTGCTTGTCTTCGCCAAACGGCGACGCCGGCGACCCTGGTTTTGCCGCGCGCGATTCACGCTGGCTTTATATCGAACGCAATGCAGATGCGTTCCTGGTCGGAATTGAACGGAATGGTGCGGTGGAACAGCGAGGATGGGAACAGCACCAGATCGCCGACTTTTTGATCGACGATTTGGGTCGGGAAGTCGTCGTGCAGACGCGGGTAATCGTCGCCATCGGTGCCGTATTCGAAACTGCCTTCGTGGTGATCGCATTTATCCGGCAATTGCAGATACACGCAGCCGCTGATCCAACCTTCCTCGTGGATGTGGGAAGTCAGATAGCCGCCCTGATTCATCCGTAAATACCAGGAACTGGCAAACTCCAGAGCTTTCGGAAAGCGCCGGATCAACGCGTCGTCGCTACCGGCGAAGTGGTCCCGGTAGGCTTTGACTTTGGCGCGGATCAACATCGCCAACTGCTGGAACGACGCTTCCGGCCGTTGCAGCAAATTCCCCGCCGATTGCATGCCGTAATATAAACGGCCCTGCTTGCGCTCGGCGATGGCCAGGTGTTTGACGTCGTCCAACAATTGACTCAGCAATGCGCTATTCGGGTCGGCCAATTCTTCGATAAACGTATGCCGGACAAACCTCATCGGGTCGCGACAATAGCCGTAAGCGTCCACTTGGCGAAAATTGGTGGCGTAATGGGTCGCCAGGCTGCCCAGCAACACCGAGCCATGACGATCTTCAGCAATGAACTGGTCCAAGCACTGTTTAAAGGCATCGAACTGGCCGGTTTTATACAGGCATAAAAGCACCCGCTCTTGGGCATCGGCAAAATCGGAGGCGGCAAAATACGGTATCGCCTGCTCGAACTGGCCGCCCAGGCAATAACTTTCGCCGAGATTGTAATTGGCCCGGCCGTGCTCGGCGTTGGCTTGCAGCGCCGCGCGATAACAGCGCACCGCTTCGTCCATATTGGCCTGATCGCGGTAAATCTCGCCCAGGTCGTTCCAAGCGTCGGCGAATTGCGGATCCAGTTGTAAGGCTTGGTTGAAAGCTTCGATCGCTTGGCCGTGGGCGCCTTGATCGTACAGATTGGTACCGAGATTGAAATAGCCCAGCGCGTCGGCGTTGATTTCCAAGGCCTTGCGGTAACACTGCTCGGCGGCTTTCAGGTCGCCGACCGTTTGCAATACCGCCCCCCAATTAGCCCAGGCCTGAAAGTAACCCGGCTGCTGTTCCACCGCCTGCCGGTAATGCGTCGCCGCCTCCTGCCACTGACTTTGCTGTTGCAGCAATGCACCGAGGTTGAAGTGGGCGACCGTCAAATCCGGCTTGATTTGCAAGGCCTTGCGATAGGCGGCCATCGCGCCCTTGGCGTCGTTAAGCTGGGTGTAAATCGCGCCGAGGTTAAAGTGAATTTCGGCGATGTTGGGATCGAGCGCGATCATCTTGCGAAAGCTGGCGGCCGCCTCGCGCAATTTGCCTTGCGCCTGTTGACACATGCCCAATAAATTCAAGGCCGGCAGCGATTTGGGAAATGCCGAGGCCAATGCTTGCGCCCGGACCTCGGCCAACGCGACTTGTCCGGCTTGAAATAGTTGGTGAATGGCTTGCAACTCCGCCGGTTGCGGTTGCTTGAGTGGGGCTTTCATAACGGCTGTCGGCATTCGAATAAACGAGGCGCGCAGCATACCGCAAACCGCGCCGACGCGGCAAAGCCGGCCGGTTGTTCAATTGCGATCGCGAGCTGCCAAAGTTTCGCGCAATTGGCGGTTTTCAGCTTGCAAGCCTTCGATTTCTGCTAGCAGGCCGGCGACACGCTGCTGGATTTGCGCTTCGGTAAAACGCGGCGTGATGTGCTTCGGGCAATTCCAGTCGTAAGCTTTTACATCAATGACGATGGCCCGCTCGACGCCGGCTTCGGCTGGCAAAGCCTTCGGCCAGTCGGCCGCGCCCAATTCGACGATGTGGGCCACGCCCCAGATTTTCAACCGGCGCCGCGCCGCGTAATCCATCAAGATCAACGCCACCCGGCCGTCCGCGTCCAGGTTGCCGACGCTGATGTATTGGCGGTTGCCGCGCACGTCGGCGTAAGCCAGCGTGCGTGGATCCAACACTTTTAGAAAGCCGGGCCGGCCGCCGCGAAACTGCACGTAAGGCCAACCGGTTTCGCCGACGCTGGCCTGGTAAAAGCCGTCGCGCTCGGCGACGAAGGCCTGCTCGGTTTCGCCAAGTTCGGCGCGCGGATCGGCGGCGGTTTCGAAACCGAGATTGCCGTCCCGGCTGCCGTAACGGTTCTGCGCCGCGCGCACCGAATCGGTAAAACAAATGTCGGCAAAGGCTCTGGACATGGCGATCTACCTCGATTGCGGAAAGATGAAAATAATGGATGTTTTTTGTTGAAGCTTCGCGGCTTCGGCCAACCGGGCCATTCCCTTCGACTCCGCTCAGGGAACCGTCCGGTTCAACTCCGCACAGGGAACCGTCCGGTTCAACTCCGATCTGGGAGCCCGCCGGTTCATCTCCGCTCGGGGAACGCGCCCGTTCAACTCCGTTCAGGGATCCCACCGGTTCGCCTTCGCTCGCGGAACTCGCCGGTTCGTCTCCGGATGGCGTCGAATCTAACCGAAAGGGCCTTCTGGCCTTCCCTGCACGGAGTAGAATTTAACCGAACGGACCGCCGGCCGTACCCTGCACGGAGTCGAATGTATCACCGGGCGTTCCCTGAGCAGAGCCGAAGAGTCCGTTCCCTGAGCAGAGCCGAAGGGTCGTTCCCTGAGCGGAGCCGAAGAGTCCGTTCCCTGAGCGGAGCCGAAGAGTCCGTTCCCTGAGCGGAGCCGAAGAGTCCGTTCCCTGAGCGGAGCCGAAGAGTCCGTTCCCTGAGCGGAGCCGAAGAGTCCGTTCCCTGAGCGGAGCCGAAG